>JAJJPK010000205.1:0-10307 GCA_032907565.1 Cyclobacteriaceae bacterium
CAGGCAGGTCGAATTGCCCTGCAACATCGACGCCCTCCGCCACCACGGGCGATCCGTCAGCCAGTTGTTTAACCTCTTCGCCATTGTAGTTGACCACGATGGAACTAATACGCTTATTGTAGGTATCGAGTATCGCGTTGGCATTTTCGGGAACATCCACGAGGGTCCGTACCGCATTGAGAATCTGTGACTTGGTATCCAATTCCAAAGACTTCTGCTGGGCGGGTCCCAGGGCAAGCGAAGCCCCGGCCAACAATCCTCCGATCAGCACGCAGAGGACGAGGATAAAGCCAATGATATACCCGTTAGACTGTTGTTGCACGACGTAATCTTCTTTTTTTGTTGGCCTGTACTACATAGTAATCAATAAGCGGCGCAAAAACGTTCATCAGCAGGATGGCGAGCATCACCCCTTCCGGGTAGGCGGGGTTGAAGGCCCGTATAAGTATAGTGAGAAAACCAATAAGAAAACCATAAATCCACTTCCCGCGTTCGGTCTGCGCCGCCGTAACCGGATCAGTTGCCATATATACGGCACCAAATGCAAGTCCGCCGATCACGAGGTGATAATGGGCAGGCATCAGGAGGTACTCATTCCCACCCGCAATCTGGCTGAGTCCGAAAGCCGTCAGATACGCACCGACCATCACACTTAACATGATCTTCCAACTGCCGACCCCTGTGGCAATAAGAATAAGCCCGCCAATAAGACACATCAGCGCCGATGTTTCACCGATGGATCCCGGTATCAGACCGAAAAACATGTTTGAAAAATCGTACAGTCCTTCATGCCATGTATTGGCCAGGGCGTCGGTTACGAGATGACCGGTGTTGAGGGAGTCTGCAACATGCTGGGCATGCTCGGCCGCGGCCTGATTGAGCGGCGTGGGGTCTTCCTCGGCTAGGAGGACAGCCTCCTCGTAGGCAATGGTGGCCTGCCTGGCACTCACCGAAGCCTCATAGCTTACTGCCAGCGGCGTAGCCCCGGAATACCCTGACACTACTTCCATTCCTTCAGGAAGATAGGTCCATACGTTGCCGGAAATATCCGCAGGATAAGCGAAGTAGAGGAAGGCACGTGCAGTGAGCGCGACGTTAAGGATGTTCATACCTGTTCCGCCAAACGCCTCTTTACCGATCACGACGGCAAATGCCGTTCCCAAGGCAACTTGCCACAATGGAATGTCGGGCGGCATGATCAGCGGGATCAGCATGCCTGTCACCAGGAACCCTTCGTTGACCGGGTGTTTTCGCCAAACGGTGAAAGCGAACTCGATGCCGAGTCCCACCACGTAGGATACAATAATAATAGGCACGACCTGCTGCAGGCCGATCATTATCATTTCACCGGTAGTGGCTTCCACGCCTTGCGCCAGGAAATGCTGGTAGCCTACGTTATAGATGCCGAATAACAGGCAGGGCAGCATGGCGATGACAACGGTGATCATCAGCCGTTTCATATCGATCGCATCACGCACCTGGGCACCTTTGGTAGGGGCTACTGTGTTTGGAGCGAAGAGAAACGTCTCAATCGCCTCAAACATGTAGTAAAACTTATGATACTTGCCTCCTTTTTCGAAGTGGTGCTTAACGCTGTCTAACTGCTTTCGTAAGAAATTCATGACCGGCTAGCTGTTCCTGATGAGTTCGATACCCTCGCGGAGTATGGCCTGGATATTATGCTTCGAGACGTCCACAAAATCGCAGAGCGCCAGGTCTTCCTCGATGACCTCATAGATACCCAACGCTTCCATCTCATCAAAGTCTTCCGCGATAATGGCCTTGATCAGATAGGTGGGTAGTATATCCATGGGCGTTACTTTTTCGAATACGCCGGTTTGCACAAATGCCCGCGGTTCGCCGTGTGTGTTCGTATCGAGGACATACTCTTTTTTGGGCGCCAGAAAAGAAAGCAACCCCCACGCACGTTGGAGACTCAGCTTCCGGAATCCATGGGAAATCCATCCCAGGAACTCGTAATAGTCTCCCTCCGGAATAACCGTCACCAGATGGTCGAAGAAGCCGAGGAAACCGTCTGCCGGAATCCGCGTTCCGGTCAGGACGTTGCCCGAAATGTAGCGCACATTGTCCGACTTGATATTGTTCTCGATCATCTTGCTGATGCTGGCACCTGACCACGTCTTGTAGTATTGGGGCTTCTTTACTTCCGACCCGGCAAGAGCCACGATCCGGGAAGCGTCGTAAATGCCATTGAGAAAAAGCTTACCGATCTGAATGACACCCGACGGGCTGATCGTCCAGGCGATTTCTCCACGGTTGATCGGATCAAGGTGGTGAATCTGCACACCTACACACCCCGAGGGGTGAGGTCCGGTGAAATAATTGAATTCGACGCCCTTCGTGCCGCTGAAAATTGACGACTGCTTATCGCCTCTCAGGTTCACGTGGATCGTCCCTGCAGTAAATTTTTTCAGAACATCGATACCGGCCTGGAAGTATTGTTCCTCGCCTTTGAAAATTAGGTCATAGTCGGGCGCCAGTGGATGCGAATCAAACGCGCTGATGAAGATCGCCTTCGGAGTCTCGCCCGGATCGGCAATGACGCCGAACGGTCGTTGCACGAGATTCGGCCACACGCCACTGGCGAGGAGTTGCTCCTGCGCAGCTTCGCGGCTGATTGACGCGAGGTCGCCGGCGGAATATTTCCGGAATTCGGCATGCTCAAACGATTTGTCGGCAAGTATCTTTACTTCCAGTAGCTTGCGCTTTTCACCGCGCTTGACTTCGATCACTTCACCACTGACCGGAGCGGTAAAAAGAACTTTCTCAAAACGCTTGTCGCGAAAGAGTGGAGCTCCCGCTTTAACGGTGTCGCCGACGTTGACCAGAACGCGGGGTAAGTAGACGCCTTGAAAATCTGTAGGCTTTACTGCAAATACGTCGGGTTGATCGGTGGTGGTTATTGTTGGGGATGCCTTTCCTGCCAGATTGATATCAAAGCCTTTCCTGAGTCGGATGTGTTTACCCATGTTAAGCTGGCCGTGAGAACTCTAAAACGGTCCAAAAATAGCAAATTTTTAATACGGATAACGGGAGATGAGATATTATCTGGGAAGCCGTAAAACACCGTGGTTCAGGCCGTCAGGTCTATGCTGTGTGTGGCGCGCACGGCCCGGGAAACGGCCAGCCTGAGCACTTCCTCAACCTGCTCATCGATCGTCATGTGCGTTGTGTCAATAACGATGGCATCGTCGGCCTTTCGCAGCGGACCTTCCGCACGAGTTGTATCGATCTCATCACGTTTCCGGATGTTCTCTATTACTTCATCCAGGTTGACGAGAACGTTTGCGGCAAGCAATTCCTGCTGCCGTCGGTAGGCGCGTGTCATAATGTCGGCTGTCATGAAGACCTTCAGTTCCGCCTCTGGAAATACCACGGTGCCGATGTCGCGGCCATCCATCACGACGCCCTTATCCTTCCCCATTTTGCGTTGTTGTGCGATGAGCGCCGCACGAACTTCCCGTATGGCGCTTACCTGGCTCACGTTATCCGACACGTGCATTTCGCGAATCTCAGCTTCGACGTTAAGCCCATTCAAATACACCTCCGATTCGTTCTTAGAATTCACCTTGAACGAGATCGACGCGGTGGTAAGTGCTTTGGCTACTTCCCTGGGGTTGGATAGCGCAACGTGATTGTTCAGGAAATGGAGGGTAACGGCCCTGTACATGGCGCCGGTATCGATATAGCGGTAGCCCAGCGCCGCCGCGACTTTCCGTGCGGTGGTGCTCTTCCCGCATGCCGAATAGCCATCGACCGCAATTATGATCTTGCGCAGGTTCATCAGCAGTCCTTTTGCGGACAGGGAATGGGTTTCCCAGGCTTCAGTTTCCTGTTTTTCTGATGGGACGCGCAACCCGACGCCACCGCCAGCAGAAATACCGCCAGAATCAGCTTAACTTTCAAAACACGCCAGTTTATTGGTTATTTGGCTTAAAGAAAACAGGAATAGTCCGGATTTGGAAGCCACCTGCCGAAAACTAAAACCGCATGTCGCGCGTTTACACCGTATCAGACCACCATCGCATACTTAATTATCCATGACTGACGAAGAAGGAAAAGCCGAAAACGTGTTTCGCAACTTCGGCAAACGCGTCGACAAATTTCTGGAAGAGTTTGACGAGGCCAGCGAACGACTTCAGAAGGAATTCCAGGAAAAATACGAGGAGCTCAAACGCTCCGCAGAAAAGCTCAAGACAGAATCCCGTAACCGGGAACGCTGGCAGGAAGTGGAAGACAGTCTCCGCAAGGCCGGCGACCACCTGAAGGAAGCCTTTGAAGCCGCATTCCGGAAAAGGAAAGAATCGGAATAGCACATAACAAGAACAGCACGGCATTAACCGTGCTGTTTTGTATTATACTGTGCCGTACTTCAGCCGATGGATACCCTTTTGAAATCGGCGACCGTAAGTCCTTTCGAAACACCTTCGAGGTATTGCGCCACCGTCTTCGAATTATCCTTTACGAAGGTCTGGTGAAGCAGCGTGCTTTCGCGGAAGAACTTTTGCAGCTTCCCCTGCGCGATCTTATCAACCATGTTGGCAGGCTTGCCTTCGGCTAAGATCTGTGCGCGTGCAATCTCGAGTTCCTTCTCAATGATGCTCTTGTCGACCGAATTTTCGTCAACCGCCACTGGATTCATCGCAGCGATCTGCATGCCCACGTCCTTACCTGCGTCGGTAACGTCTTTGCCGTTAACGCCCTTCAGTGCGACGAGCACACCGAGCTTGCTGCCAGCGTGAATGTAGGGGACAACCTTTTCTCCCTTCATGTGAACGTACTCGCTGACTTCAATCTTCTCACCGATCTTGCCTACCAATTCGATAATGTGCTCCCCAATCGTGAGGTCACCGGCCTTAAGGGCGAGAAGTTCTTCGCGGGTTGCGGGCTTGTGCTCAAATGCGGTTTCGGCGATCAGCGCGCCAAGCTTCTGAAACTCTTCATTCTTGGCTACAAAGTCTGTCTCGCAGTTCAGCGCCACCAGAACGGCCTCCCGGTTATCATCGCCAGTGCGTACAAACACGGAGCCCTCCCGGGCTTCTTTGTCGGAACGGGAAGCTGAGACCTTCTGACCCTTCTTCCGAAGGATTTCAATGGCCTTTTCAAAATCTCCGTCTGCTTCGATGAGGGCCTTCTTGCAGTCCATCATGCCGGCGCCGGTCATTTGTCTGAGCTTGTTTACATCTTGCGCTGTAATAGCCATACCATTTGCGTTTTTGAGTTGTTACGAAATTGTTGCGTTGGGACCCGGAGGTCCATAAACAACTGAACACCGGCTTGCGACCGATGTTCAGTTTAGGGTTTTATCCACTTCCTGATCTCGGATCGTCGACCCGAAACATCAGCTCAGGAGACTTGCCTTACTTGGATTCTTCGATGGTTTCCTTCTCGTCGATCTTGCGCTTCTCCTCTTCTTCCTTCTTCAGGGCGGCGTCTTCCTTGTCGCGCTTGCGTTCCATCAGCCCTTCTTCAATTACGCTGCCAATGTAGCGCGTGATGATGTTGATCGACTTGAATGCGTCGTCATTTGCCGGGATGGGAAAATCGACACCGTCAGGATCCGAGTGCGTGTCCACCATGGCAAACACGGGGATATTCAGTTTTTGCGCCTCAGTTACCGCAATGTGTTCGCGCTTAACATCAATTACGAACAACGCGGCAGGCAGGCGGTTAAGGTCGGCAATACCACCGAGCAGCTTTTCGAGTTTCGCTTTTTCACGCTGAATCATCAGGCGCTCACGCTTAGCGAGGTTGAGGAACGACTCGTCCTTCATGAGCTTGTCGATCTGCGCAAGTTTCTTCAGCGACTTGCGGATCGTAGCAAAGTTCGTGAGCATGCCTCCCAGCCACCGCTCTGTGACGTACGGCATGTTCAGCCGTTTCGCCTCTTCCGCCACGATGTCCTTAGCCTGCTTCTTGGTGGCCACAAACATGATCTTGCGTCCGGACCGAACAATATTCTTTAAGGAGTATGCGGCTTCTTCAAGACATGCCAGGGTCTTGTTAAGGTCAATCAGGTGGATTCCGTTGTTCTCCATGAAGATGTACTCAGCCATCTTCGGGTTCCATTTCCGGGTAAGGTGACCGAAATGAACACCGGCATCCAGTAATTGTTGATACGTGAGTTTTTCTGCCATTAAGTTGTTTTTACAGATAATTAACGCTTGCTGAACTGGAACCTTCTTCTTGCCTTCCTCCTGCCGTACTTCTTTCGTTCCACCATCCGCGAATCGCGGGTCAGCAGGCCTTCCTTTCGAAGAACAGGCTTGTGCTCGGCGTTCGCCTGAACGAGTGCCCGGGCAATTCCCAGCCGTACGGCTTCTGCCTGGCCCCGGATCCCGCCGCCTTCGACGTTCACGGTGATGTCAAATTCACCGTCCGATTTCACAGCAGCAAGCGCCTGTTTTACAAGCGTCTGATGGATTTCAGAAAGGAAATAGGCCTCAAGCGCCTTGTCGTTTACTTTTATTTCTCCTTTTCCCGGTTTGATGTATACGCGGGCTACTGCTGTTTTACGTCTGCCGATTGTATTGATACGATCCATCTATCAGAGCTTGATTTCCTTAGGTTGTTGTGCAGCATGGGGGTGTTCAGCACCCGCATACACGTGCAGGCTGCGATACAGTTGGTTGCCCAGCCTGTTCTTCGGCAGCATTCCGCGAACGGCGTGTTCCACGAGCCGCTCAGGGTGTTTTCTGCGGATCATTGCCGGGGTCCGCTCACGCTGACCGCCAGGATACCCGGAGTGCGAGAAGATTACACGGTCGGTCCACTTCTTGCCGGTCAGGCGCACCTTGGCGGCATTGATGACGATCACGTGATCACCGCAATCCACGTGGGGAGTATATCCGGGCTTGTGTTTTCCGCGGATAATGGTTGCCACCCGGCTGGCCAAACGGCCCAGCACCTGCGAACTGGCATCCACAATCACCCAACCCTTTTCAACCTGGGCCTTGTTGAGTTGCGCCGTCTTGTAACTGTTATGATCCACTCTATATTATTAATTGTCTATACAAAATTCCGGCAGTTTTAGTGTCAAAAAACACTCCTTCCTGCCAAAAAGGGACACAAAGGTAACCGGTTGGTGACTCATATGCAAGCAGGCCAAAAAAATTGACTTTCAGCCCGGGTGGGTCCAAAAACGCACTTTTTAACGGTTTGCTTCGAGCTGTCGGATGAGCGCGCGCATGTCTTTCGGCAGGGGCGCCTCCACGATTACCGTTCTATGCGCCAGGTCTTCGAATCGTATGGAAAAGGCGTGCAGGGCAAGCCGCTTCATCAGGGGTTCCTCGCTTTCGTATTTTCCCAGGTTGAAATTGCGCTTTAGCGACGAGAGATAAAAGGGCTTTCCTCCATACGTCGTATCGCCTGTGATTGGCGCACCCCGCGATGCCAGGTGGACCCGAATTTGGTGCATGCGCCCGGTTATCGGGCGACAAGACACCAGGGTATGCATGCGGTACACAGCGATCGTATTAAATATGGTGCGGGCGGGCTGTCCTTCGCGATGAATCCGAATGATGCCGTCGCCCGACTTCTTCAACGGCCGGTCGACTACCGCGTCCCGGAAATCGTGGAGACCGTCGCACACCGCCTGGTATACTTTGTCGACGGTGCGGTTCTGAAACTGCAGGCTCAGGTGCCGGTACGCCTCCGGATTACGGGCCAATACCAGCACGCCCGACGTTTCCTTGTCGAGGCGGTGGCACACCTGCGCTTCGGAATGGTACGCGCGCGCGAGGGCGAGAAGGTTGTTCGGATCGGAACGATCTTCGAGTGTCGACAAGCCCGCAGGCTTGTTGACGATCATATAATCGTCGTCCTCGTGCAGGAGGATGTCGCTGAATCGGATGCGGTGTTTCAATGTCGTGACGCGCCGTTGCCGGATTGCCGGTCCATGATCTCTTTGCTGCCCGGCAATTTAAAACTAAACACGGAACCCTTGCCTGGCGTGCTCGCCACGGCGGGACGCGTATGGTGCCCCTCCAGGATGTGTTTGACGATCGCCAGTCCTAGTCCGGTACCTCCCTTTCCCCGGCTGCGGCTCTTGTCTACGCGATAAAACCGCTCAAAGATTCGGTTGATGTGCTCGGGCGGAATGCCTTCGCCGGTATCGATGACCGACACGGTGACAAACTTTTTTCCCATGTCCAGTTCGACCACCACTTCACTATGATCGTACGAATGGTTCACGGCATTGGACACCAGGTTGCTCATCACCTGGCTGATCCGCAAGGGGTCCGCATACGCCGTCACAGGCCGTTGACCGGATACCCGCAACTTGATATGGCGCTTCGCAGCCTTCGTCTCGAATTGTTCCAATACCTCCTCAGTGAGCGTGTATAGATCGATCGACTCAAAGCGCATCTTTACCTGACCTGTTTCAATTTGCGACAGCGTGAGAAGATCTTCGACAAGCGCGTCGAGTCCATCCAGGCTGCGTGCCGCTTTCTTCAGAAATTTGTTCCTGACAGTCTTGTCGTCTATCGCGCCGTCCAATAGCGTATGGACGAAACCCTGAGCGGCAAAAATCGGAGTCTTCAACTCGTGCGACACGTCAGCGATAAATTCCTTGCGAAACGCTTCCAGCTTCCGTAGTTCGTCAATTTCTGCTTGTTTGAGTTCAGCAAAGGATTGGATCTCCTCGTTGATGGCGCGCAGCGGATTAAACGAAGTACGTCGTTGCTTGTTAAGGCCGGTGCGTTCCTCCTTGTGCAGCTTACCTAAGAGGCTGTCGATCCTGTTGATCTCGCGAAAGACGAGGAACTCAAGCAGGAGGAACACGAGCAGGTAAGACACGGCGAAGCTGATCGCGAAGGCGACCGACAGCATAGCAGCCGTCGCTGAACGGAAGAACGCGAGACCGAGCGTGGTGATCGCCGCGATGCCAAGCGCCAGCAAAAGGGCCAGTACCCGAGAGCTGTACAGCATGCGTTAGTTCCGGCTGAATTTGTACCCGACCCCCTTTACCGTAGTGATGTAATCGTCTCCGATCTTTTCGCGCACTTTGCGGATGTGTACGTCGACCGTGCGGGCCAGCACGTACACGTCGGAGCCCCAGATATTTTGCAGCAACTCGTCGCGACTAAACACCTTGTTGGGATTTTGCGCGAGGAAAAAAAGCAGTTCAAATTCCTTCTTCGGCAGGGAAATTTCCTTGCCGTTATGCCTGACCGTATAGCTGGCGCGGTCGATGATGAGGTCACCGGCAACAACTGTGTCGGAGCTCTTCTTATGGTTTCTCCGGAACAGTGCCTGAATCCGGCTAACCAGCGCACGAGGTTTTATGGGTTTTGTAATGTAGTCGTCGGCGCCGACCTCAAAGGCTGCTACTTCAGAGTATTCCTCCGCGCGCGCTGTGAGGAAGATGATGTACGTCTTCTGCAGTTGGGGATTGTCGCGAAGCCTGCGGCAAGCTTCCACACCATCCATTTTTGGCATCATGATATCGAGCAGCACGACACTGGGGAGGAACTCCTTCGCGATAGCCACCGCCTCTTCGCCGTCACTGGCTGTCTTCACCTCAAAGCCGGCTTTTTGAAGATTGTATTTCAGGAGTTCCCGGATGGCCTCCTCATCATCTACGACGAGAATTTTTTGCGATTGCTTACTACCCATGGGTCGCAAATGCTGCGGGCATTTGCGTCAAAAGTATAGAGAAAAAGGTGAATTAAAAACGAGGCTTTCGATGTTAACAATTCCTTAATCGCGCAACGCTACAGGAAAGGATATTCCTGTTTCAGGAAGTCGATGTACGCCTTGAGGTCTCCACCGAACTGTTCCTCCCAGACGCGTTTCAGCTCATCCTGTCCGGATTGGTAATGAATAAAGGACATAAAGTACGCGTTGTTGGGGAGTTGGTTTTGGAAGCGGCGCGCGGGCTTTCTCCCTGAATACAGGGTGAGCGTATCCATGGTGTTGACAATGCGGCGGATCATTGCCTCTTTGAGGCGCTGTTTTGTAGTGATCGGTTCGTTTTCGATCGCGGCATACAGGCTGTCGAGGTATCGGGTTCCGCGCAACACGTGGTCGACGAAGGTCACGTAGTCTCTGTCGTCGTGAATGAAGTCGAGATACGCTTCACTGTCAGGTCCGAATTTCGAGATGAGAAACAATTCCGCACCACGGTCGCCGATGAACGACGCGAGGTTTTCGTTGAAGTCGACGCTGTCTTTGATAAAAATCGTTGCGTGAACCATCTCGTGGATAATGAGGCTGGCCAGGTCACCTTCGTCGCGTTCCAGCATCTTACTGAGGATGGGGTCGGTAAACCATCCAAGGGTTGA
>JAJJPK010000206.1:0-37252 GCA_032907565.1 Cyclobacteriaceae bacterium
GCGGCCTCCGGGCAAAGGGCGGGTTTGAGATTGTCGATATGGAATGGAGTGAAGGGCAGTTGAAGAAACTGGTGATCCGTTCCAACCTCGGCGGCAATCTTCGGCTCCGGTCCCCAAACGCTTTGACCACGCGTGGCGGCGATGCGCTCACCCCTGCACAAGGCGAAAATCCAAATCCATTCTATTTCATGGAGAACATCCCCGACCCCGTTGTTTCACCAGACGCTTCTCTTAGTCCGTTACCTCTGAAGCCCGTGCATGTGTACGACGTGCAGACGCGCAAAGGCAAGGTGTATACGTTCGTTGCGAGCGCTACTCCTTAAATAGAGTGGCGTGGTCAGAACCGAATGTTTGGTTCATCATTGCAACTGCATCTGCATCTGCAACTATTCTACACCTTGACAGTCTTCCAGGTTCCTCTTGAGAAGAGCCACAGCGTAAAGATCCCGACGGATGTTTCAGACATGAACACGCCCCAGAATACACCGGAGTGTCCCCAGTCGAACTCGATGGCGAGGAGATACGACAGCGGAATCTGGATGAGCCAGAAGAAGACGAGGTTGATGCGCGTAGGTGTGACCGTATCGCCGGCGCCGTTGAATGCCTGTACGGATACCATCCACCAGCCGTAGACAAAGAAAGAGTAAGACAATATCCTCACCCATTCACCGCCAATGGAAATCACAGCCGCCTCATTGGAGAAAATGGCGACGAGATCTTCGTTAAAGACAAAATATATCACCGACACGCCGATAAGGAAGATCATATTGTAGAAGCCCGTCTTCCACACGGCAGACTCCGCCCGCTCAGGATGGCCGGCACCGAGGTTTTGTCCAACGAGTGTGGCTGCGGCGTTGGCCAGGCCGAAGGCCGGCATAAACGTCATCATCATGATGCGCAATGTGATCGTGGCGCCAGCTACCGCTTCGCTTCCGACGTCCGCGAGTATGCGCATCAGAAAAATCCATGATGTCATGCCAATGATCATCTGGCCGATGCCGCCAAGGGAAGTCTTGAAAATGTGGAGCATGACGTCGGCTCTCCACTTGACCTGTTCCCAGGCAACCTTGATGTGTTTTCCGGCACGAAACAGGATCCATAACTGCATAAGTACGCCAATGCCGCGGCCGATGTTGGTAGCGATTGCAGCGCCTTCGATGCCCATGGCGGGAACAGGTCCCCAGCCGAAAATAAACAGCGGGTCAAGGGCGATATTGATGCCGTTGGCGACAAACAAAACGCGCATGGCGATGGCCGCATCGCCGGCTCCACGGAAGATGGCATTCATGACGAATAGCATGACAATCACGACGTTACCACCCAGCATCCACTGCGTATAGCGGTATCCGTTTTGAATACTCCATTCGTCGGCGCCCATTATGATGAGCAGGTCCTTCGCGAAGAACAGCCCCGCGACGGCAAAGGGAATGGAGGCAAGAAGGCCCAGGAAGACTGACTGTACAGCGGAAACACCGGCGTCCTGCATACTTTTTTCCCCCACCCTTCGGGCGATTACGGCAGTAACGGCGGTGGCAAGCCCCATAGCTACCGAGTACAAAAGGAAAAGGTACGTCTCCGTAAGTCCAACCGTAGCCACGGCTGACGCTCCCAGCTTGCCCACAAAGTAAATGTCGACAACTGCAAACGTCGACTCCATGACGAGCTCCAGGATCATGGGGACGGCCAGCAGGAATATCGCCCTTTGAAGCTTGATCTGTGTATAGTCAGCCTCGGTTCCGCGTATGGCATCCTTGAGATCCTGCCAGACGCTGCGGTCTGTGGATACCCGTGATGTCGGTGCTACCTTTGTCTTTTCCACTCTGAAAAATGTGTTTTTCCGTTTGCCTGCCCGGATTCCTTAGGTACGGCAATCTCCGGGCGCAGGTTTTGACTTTTTTTCAAAAATAGCGTGGGCCACTTCCACGGGCGGGTGTGTAATTCCGACAATGTACGGGGCGATTGCGGCAAAATTATCGTCTCCGAAAAAGATCGACTTGCGCCGGCAGCGGTTTTTTGGAATGGCAAAGAATTTTATCTCATCTTTAAAGGAGCAATACCACCCCGCCATGAACAGAATCTTACCGCTCTTTTTCGCAATCTGCTTCCTCGCCGCCTGCAACACGCCGCGCGAAGAACCGAAGCAACCTAAGAGGTACACCATCGCCCAGTTTATGGACATCATACAGATGACTGGCGGCGCGTTTTCCCCCGACGAGGCCCGGGTACTGGTCAACACAAAGGAAAGTGGCATTTTCAATGCCTATGAGATCGACCTTGCCACGGGCGAAAAGAAGCAGCTCACCAATTCAGACACCGACGCCATTTTTGGGGAATCGTATTTCCCGACTGACGACCGCATCGTGTACACCAGCGACAAAGGCGGCAACGAAATCACGCACATCTATGTGCGCAACCCCGACGGCACATCCCGGGACCTCATCGCGGATTCCACGGCAAAGGCCTCGTTCTATGGGTGGAGCTACGATAAAAAATTCCTGTACTACGGATCCAATGCCCGCGACAAGCGATTCTTTGACGTGCACAAGATTCGCGTGGAGGGTTCGGTTGAGTCGCCTATATATACGTCGTCTATGGTCTATCGTAATACCGAGGGCCTGAACCCAGCCGCCATTTCCCGCGACGAACGTTACATTGCGTTGGTCAAGTCATTGGCGACGAACAACAATGAAATGTACTTGCTCGACACCCGGACCGGCAAGATAACGCATCTCTCTCCACACGAGGGTAACGTGACGTACAATCCCCAGTATTTCAACATGGACGGCACCAAGCTGTATTTCCTGACCAACGAAGGCAGTGAGTTCATGTATCTCGACAGCTATGATATTGCCTCCGGTAAGCGCGAGAAAGTGCACGAAGAGCCGTGGGACATCAGCTACACGTACGAATCGCGTAATGGGAAGTACCGCGTGGCCGCCATTAACAATGACGCGCGCACCGAGATGAAGATCTTCGACCAGTCGGATGGCGGAAAGTTGGTCAGCATACCTGATCTGCCGGCGGGTGACATTACGGGAGTCAATATTTCCGATAGCGAAAAGCTGATGGTGTTTTACGTGAGCAGCTCGCAGTCACCCCCGAATCTCTTCCTTTACAACTTCGAAACGGGGGAAGTGAAGCAACTCAGCGACAACATGTCAAAGGACATCGATCCGGACGATCTTGTAGCCGGCGAGGTCATCCGCTACCCCTCGTTTGATGGTCTGGAGATACCAGCACTTTTGTACAAGCCAAAAGGCCTTCGCGACGGCGAGAAGGTGCCTGCGCTGGTTTACGTTCATGGTGGCCCCGGCGGCCAGACCCGATTGAATTATTCGGCCATGATCCAGCACCTTGTCAATCACGGGTATGCCATCCTTGCCGTTAACAACCGCGGTAGTTCCGGCTACGGGAAGACCTTCTTTGCTGCTGACGACAAAAAGCACGGCGACGTAGACCTGAAGGACTGCATTGAGTCGAAAAAGTACCTTGCTACTTTACCCTACATCGACACTACCAAGATCGGCATCTTTGGAGGCAGCTACGGGGGCTACATGGTGATGGCAGCCCTGGCATTTGCACCGGAAGAGTTTGACGTGGGGGTAAATCTATTCGGTGTTACCAATTGGATAAGAACCCTAAGGAGTACCCCACCCTGGTGGGCTTCATTCCGCGATGCCTTGTTTAACGAGTTGGGTAATCCGTTCACGGAAGATTCGGTGGCGTTGTACAACAAGTCGCCCTTGTTCCACGCAAAGAATATTACAAAGCCTTTTATCGTGCTTCAGGGCAGCAACGATCCACGGGTGTTGCAGGTGGAGTCCGATGAGATCGTCCAGGCAGCCCGTGACAATAACGTGCCGGTTGAGTACGTCATTTTTCCTGACGAAGGACACGGCTTTCTGAAGAAAGAGAACAACATCAAGACGTCACAGGAGATCTTGAAATTTTTGGATAAGTACCTGAAAGGGCTCCCCGACGACCAGGCCGGTGAGCAGGTTGCGGTCCAGGAAGATGGTGCGAGCTGATTCGCGATTACACCTGCATCCGGCCCCTTGTGTCCACGTAGCTTTCCGTGGAGGTTAATCATCATTGCGCGGAGTTCAAAGTCCAGACAAGAATTTCATCGCCGATTGATGGAATGCGTCAAATAGTTGCGTTAGCTTCCGCGACAAAAGGCCGCCATGGAGGAAATTGTTCAAACGCTATACCAGGCGTCGCACGACCGGCGCGTATGCCGTATTACCATGAGGGGGGAGCCGTTGTCACGCGTTGTGCACCCATACGGAATTTGCCGAACGGCGGGAGACCGGGTCGTTCTGGTTTGCTGGCAGACGTTGGGCTTCACGAAGGCCGGTGGCAAGGAAGGATACCGCAACCTATTGCTCGAGCACATCGAAGAGGTTGAAGTGCTCGAAAAGCGTTTCCGTGTGCAGGCCGGTTTTAATCCTGCCGACAGTCAGTATAAGGAGTGGGTATACCACTTATGAGCTCCCTCTAAGTGACCGGATGCATTCATTTTCGGCCAGATGCGCGCAGAATAATAAAAGATCATTTTATCTTTTTATGTATCAGAATTAAAAGATAAATTCGGCCGGTGAGAACTTTTCATCTTCGGGAAGTATGGAAAATTCATTTTACAAAATTCCGGAGCACCTCCGGCCCAGCAGCACGGGCACCGACCGCTTATTCAGGAATCAGCTGATGGAAAAGCTTACACGGACACATATTGCTGTCCCGGTTACCCTGCACCTTTTGATCATCATTGGGTTGTCGTATTATGCCCTGCAACGCCATACCGTGCTCAATTTCGTGTGGTTGTTTTTTGCGGGCATGTTGACGTGGACATTTGCCGAGTACTGGGTACATCGTTATGTATACCATGCCAAGACAACCAACCCATTGTGGCTCAAGATACAGCATATGGGACATACCATTCATCATCAATACCCGAAAGACCCCACACGCCTGGCCATGCCGCCGGTCCCGGCACTCATCCTCGCGTCGATTTTTTTCGGACTTTTCTGGGTGTTGATGCGCGAATATGCTTTTGCCTTCTTTCCCGGATTTTTCTTTGGTTACGTGTTGTACGTCTCCCTCCACTATGCCCAGCACCGCTTTAAACCACCCAAGTATCGTCCCCTGAATCGTTTGTGGAAATACCATCTCTTGCACCATTATAAGTATCCGGAAACAAAGGCCTTCGGAGTATCCACGACGTTGTGGGACAGAATTTTTGGTACCCTACCCGAGCGTAATGAAGGATGATCTGGTAATGCCCGATCGCAATACCCAATCCTTTTCAAGAAAAGAGGAGGTTGTAAACTGGGTAACCCACGGAATAGCAGCGCTTGCGAGCGTTGCCGGCATTGTATTCATGCTTTCCAAGATTTCTCCTGATTCGGAAATCGACAAGTGGATCAGTTTGGGTATATACTCCTTTTCTCTTGTGGCACTTTACAGTGCCTCTACAATCTATCATTTCGTTCGGTCGGCAAAGTGGAAGAAAGCCTTCCGCATTGTTGACCACGCTGCCATATATATTAAGATAGCAGGCACCTACACTCCTTTTCTTTTGCTGGCATTACAGGATAGTTATGGATGGGAAGTGTTCGTCGGTATGTGGACGCTGGTCGTTGCCGGGATTATCTTCAAGTTGTTCTTTGTCGACCGCTTCAATCTTCTGTCTACGGCAATATACGTCGGAATGGGTTGGGTGGCGATCTTCTTATTGGTACCGTTGTATCAAGCGCTCTCGTTAGAGGTGCTCGCATATTTATTAGCGGGAGGAATTTGCTTTACTTCGGGTGTCGCTTTCTACCTATGGAAAAAGTTACCGTTTAGTCATGCCATCTGGCATGTATTCGTCATTGGTGGGAGCGCATTTCACTTTGCAGGTATTTATCTCTACGTGACCTAGTGTCGCATGCGCAACCTCTGATCACCGATTACTGGCCACCGGCTGCCGATTGCCGATTGCTGATTACTCATCAACTCCCCACGACCTTCACACAAACGGCTTCCCCTCCTTCGCGAGTTCTCGTTTGATGCCTTGCAGAACATCCGACAGGGAGATGACCAGATCTGGCTGACCTCCGTTCTCCGGGTCTCCACCAGCGTTATGATTCACGCGTGCATGGAGTCGCTCCATCGCCTTGAGGCTGGCGTAGTGTACCGCATTAATGATGCTGCCACCCGCCAACTCGTATTTCTTCACCAGGTCCGGGATGTTCAAGCCATTGTCCATTCCGTCTTCAGGAGGCAACGTGTCGTCCGGTTCCATCGTAAAGCGGCAGTTTTCGGGAAAAGACTTCGCCCAAATCAGGGCACGCTCATTGGCATCGGGGAAAGGGAAGCGAAGTATCGCGTTGAACCGGCGCATGAATGCGTTATCGATATTGCTGATCATGTTCGTCGCCAGGATAATGAGTCCATCAAAATCTTCAATCCGTTGAAGCAAATAGGACACTTCCTGGTTGGCATATTTGTCGTGGGCATCGCGCACGTTCGTACGTTTTCCAAACAGCGCGTCGGCTTCGTCGAAAAAGAGTATCCAGCCTTTGTCTTCGGCACGGGCGAACAGCAGTTCCAGGTTTCGTTCCGTTTCGCCGATGTACTTCGATACAACCATCGACAGGTCGATCTTGTATACATCCTTTCCCAGCTCATTTCCGAGTAGCCCTGCAGTCAGCGTCTTTCCTGTACCGGGAGGACCACAGAAGAGTGCGCGGTACCCCTTTTTGATGCGGTCCTCCATACCAAAGGCGCTTGTCAGAAGGTCGTTGTACTTTAGCCAGGCAATGATCTCAGCAATCTGGTCCTGCAATTCTGAATTGATCACAAGCGAAGACCAGGATCGTTTCTCGCGGAGTCGGCGCGCTGGAAAACTGGAACCAAAGTGTGGAGGCGATGGCCTTCCATGAATAAACGTATCGGCATAATCCTGTGACAGGATGATGCGACCACTCATCGGTGGATCACCCGGCGGAAGCTCTTCAAGCCATAGAATTCGCTTTTCGTGAAACATGTGCTCGGCGCTGAACAAGTGTTGAACCTCCAGGCGCGACTCGAAGTCGTCGCCGGCCAGCAGGAACAACGCAGTCTCCCCCGTGGGAAGAAAACTTCGCGAGTTCTTGCCGCGAACGCCACCCAGTTTCGGATAATTGCCTCCTTGCGGAAGAATGCCTTCGATAATCGAGTCGAAGAAGTCGGGCTGCAGATGAGGGGCGAGTGCAATCAGCAACAAGGACGCCTCTCCCACCGTCAGCCTGTTCTGCAGAATAAAGTTCGCCAAAGGGAGGCGCCAGCGGTCTATCGACGGCAGCGACGGCTTGGGAACGCTTTTCTTTCCAGGCTGATATTGACTGAGCCGGTACTCAATAAGTTGCCGGACGAAATCCAATTCATCGATATAAGTGGTCCTTTCCATGATGTGCTATGCCATACTTGCCAACGGTTACGCGACTGCTGTATTTCCGGAAGGTGTTGGAAAGTCACCAACGGGCGCAACCACATTTCTGAGGCCGGTGCAGAACTCCGGACTCACATCATTGCCCTGACAGGCCGCCAAGGTTCCATGGGCAGGATCGTGACCTTCGCCAAATCCCACGTGCCACAGTTCGTGAGCCAGGTGATTGCAGTTTGGATTCGGATTCTTCTGGTTGACTCCGATCACAGCGTAGTTTCTCCCCGAATAGGCCGGGTCGAACGTTTGGTTCTGCGTTACGGTTACACCGCCGCCTGAATCTTCCACATGATCGACCACGAGCACTGGTATACCCCGACTCTTGGCAAACGTGTTACCTGTACCTAGTGTTGTGGCGTCGGCTGAATAGCTCCATGCGCCGGCAGCATCCTGAACCAGCGGATCAAACGTTCCTCCGCCTTTCAACAACGTCCAGTTAAAATCGGCCTTCAGGGTAAGGCAGCAATTCTTCAGAATCTGCTTCGTTTCATTGATCTGTCTTCGCAAATAGTCCATCGTCCTGCGCGTGGCTTTTCTTCTGAAGTAGAACGTAATCCAAAAATCTCTTTGTCCTCCGGCGCATGTATCGCACGCGCCATCGTGGCAGGAGCGCTGAACTGAGGCATCGTTCGTCGCACCACCACCCTGCTGAACCACGTGGGTTAATTCATGCGCCAGAAGGTGGCGGCCCGCTGAGGTGTCGGGATTGTAACGCCCGGAATTGAAGTAAATGTCCTTGCCATGGGTAAACGCCTGGGCCCCGAGTTCCTTGTTCATACCTACCGACGTTCCGTCAGTATGTACTCTTACCTGGCTAAAGTCGACGCCAAACGCGGTATTCATGTGCTTCAACGTTCCCGAAGGGAGTGGTTTGCCTTGTCGCGCGGTATTGGTGATGCGGCTCGAAAGCGACGAGGATGCAGTACTTTCCGATTTTGTTTGTGGCATTTGCTCTTCTTCCCCGGGATGAGCCTGGTTTGGAACTTGTCCTTTTCCTCCGCCGCGCATTCCGCGCACATGCGTTGTATCTCCGGCTTTTCCTGTATTTCCTTGTCGCGAAGGAAGCGTGCGTCGTTTGTGCCCAACCTTTCGTCTTCCGCCGGTGTGGCCAACCGTTGAATACTGCTTATGCCCATAGATTGGATGACAGGCTTGGTGGTTGCTCTGCTGTTCACAACCTGGTTTGCCACGGAATCTGCCTCGCGCTCGAATTTATCGTTGGGTTGGCCCACGTTCAGTTTGGTCTGAAAAAAAGCGCTTGTTGATTTTGACGGGTTTGAGTCTGACTTCCCGGTGAAGAAGGACTCTTTTTTGTTATCGCCCTCCTTATCGTGCGCAGCGGGACGCCCCCATCTGCGATAGGTACTCTTTCTCATTGTGTTATAAATTCAGAACCCTTACTTTTTCAATGCCTCCATCAACTATCATCAATCACCGGGACCGTCCCAGTACCGCATTATCGGTTTGCCAACTTATTCAGAAATTCTTCAGCAAGCTTTCTGTAATCCTCAGCGCCGTGCGACCGCTTGTCGTAGTGAAAAATATCCGTGCCCGCCTCCTGGGCTTTTGCCAGTTGGATATTGCTGCGGATATGGGTATGAAATGCCTTCTCGCCGAACTCCTGCTCCAGTGCCTGGTATACCTGTCGATTCATCACCTTGCGTTCATCGTAGCGAGTCAGCACGAACCCCAGCACCTCGAGATCCTTTTTCAATTTACCCTTTATTGTCCTGAAATGGTGCATAAAACTGCGTAATCCTTTCAGGGGAAGAAATTCCGCCTGCAAGGGCATCAGGACATATTGGCTTGCCACCAACGCGTTCACCGTCAGCATCCCAATAGCGGGGGGACAATCGATAAAAACAAAATCGTAGTTGTTGGCAAAAGGCTCCAGCATCCAGGAAAAAACCTGTTCCCGGCCATACACACTCACCAGTTCCAGCTCCGCTCCCGCCAGGTCAATGGAGGAAGGCACCAGAGGTAACCCAGATGAAGACGTTACAATCACTGCTTTCAGGTCGCCGTTTTCACCGGCAATTTCCCTCTTCAGCTCCGTGAACAGATTCCGCTCCGGCTCGTCCACAACACCCAGCGACTGTGAGAGGTTAGCCTGAGGGTCCGCGTCAACCAGCAATACGGTTTTCCCCATGGCCTGCAATGCTGCCGCGAGGTTGATGGCGGTGGTTGTTTTTCCAGAACCACCCTTTTGTATGGCGATGGAGATGGTGGGCATTAACTAGCGTTACAATTTCCGTTCCCTGATCTGTTCGACGTCAATACTGCTCACCTTCTGGTCGCCAGCCGTGTATACGGCGACAACGTCAAGGCTATGAGAGCTCTCGATAACGAGGAAACCCTCAAAGCCATGGATGAAAGTAATGCCGAAGTCCTGTACCTGTCTGCACGTTACCCTTTCCACCGCGTCGGAGTCCAACGACCCTTCCAAAAATTTTGATATACCCAGCGGCGACGCGATCTTTTTTCGCATTTTGATCTTCCTGGGTTGTGGATTGTGAATATTCACCGCCGTCTGATACAAGCCCGGCAAGAACGCATCCGTAGTCTGCGACGTCCCGGGAATGTGCGATGTGCAGATAAACTTCACCGCGTACTGAAACCTGTAGGCGGATCTTCTTATGGTGACTGATTTGGCCATGATGAGTGGGGTTATAGTTCTTTTCCGATGCTGGACATACGACCTAGTTCGTTATTTCAAAGAATTCTTCGTTCGAGACGAGCTTTCCAGTCCAGCTTGTCAGATTATTCACTGACAGTGAGACAGCGTTTCCGTATTGAGCGGTAATCTTGTATTTCCCGGTCTTGTCGTAGGAAAAATACCTCGACAAGTCATACGTCTTAAAGATATACTCACCCGGAAACAGCCGCGCGAAATTTTCGGCTGTTGCTCTTCCTGCGTTAACCCGAAACCTTTTGAGGTTCTCGCTGCCTTCCGGCCCTTCTATGAAGAACGAGAGTTCTTTCAAATTATCCGGATGGGCAGCCGGTGCTACTAGCATCCTCGCGTTAACCAGGATTACCTCGGGCCCTTCATTGATCAATCTTACCGTCGCAACGGGAAGATCTCCCAGGGTAACTTTTTTCCTGTCAAGCTCTAGATGAAGTGAAAGTGGCATGCGCAATGAAGTTATTCGGTCTCAAATAGATAGTAATAATCCGTGGCAGTTATGTCTATCCCCTTTACTCGAATGTCGTTGCGGAAAAACTTCAGTACCTCACATTTTCGTTGTCCGTCGTAAGGAAGTGTAAATTGACTCTCCGTAATTGTGAACCCGGTAGAGCGTTCCGAATCTGATCCGAAAAGGAACACGATGGTACCATCCAATACTCTGAAGTGAAACTCGATGCTGAGCTCCACTTCTCCTGCCTTCGCTTCTTCGTAGTAACCGGTCCCGTTGTTAAAAAAAGAGAGTTGACTGGTGTCGGGATAAGACGCCGGGTCCCTAGTCCATGATCGATAAAGGCGATAATCGCCCTTAATGTCGGTCCGAGGCGACGGCCGTTGCAAATCGCCCATCCCGTTGCCTGCCTTTCGGAGGGCCTTTTCAGCCATGGATCGAACGGTTTCTGAGGGGTCATGCAATGCTCTTTTGAACAGTTCCGTAGCTTCTCGCGGGGCAATCTTGTTCAGCGCTATCAATATCTCGGTCTTACCGTCGGCGTCCTGGTGGTCAAATTCCTGAATCAGCGTCGCAACGGCTTGATATGCTCCGCTATTTCCCAGAGTCGTAATGGCCATCCTCCTGACAGATGGGTCTTCGGCATTGTCCTCGACCCTCCCTAACAATGCTGTGATCAGCGATGGGTCCTTTGTACCTTCCAGTCTGCTAATGATAATTTTCTTAGTCTTGACGTTGCTTTGTTCTAACAAGCGGCCGATCATTTTAGCGAAACGCGAAGCATCGGCAGGAGATATTAATCTCAGGACATCCTTTACCAGATCGTCCGTCGACAATAAACGCTCTATGTAATCTCTCCCGTCCCTCTTTTGCAACAAAAGTCTTATCAGGTAGCTGCGCGTGCTGGCGTCGCTCGTCTTGATCGATTCAAATAATTGCTTAGCAGTATAATGGTCGTACTGTGCCATGCTCCCTCAAGTTACCTGAATCGCAGGAATAGCCACCTCTTAATGAACCTCAAAGGTTTGACGTCGGTCCTGTTCAAAACGCCCACACCTGATCCCGTGAACATGACCTGGTGTATATTAGATCTCCGGCTTAGTCTTCCCCACAAGGGTCCCTCAATTACGTCGAACTCCGACCAGTCCGGCAGCCTGCCACGTCTTCCCTGCCTTTTGTTATAGTCGACAAACTCCTTCCAATTCCTGAATTGCCGACCTGTTTCGGGATTGATGGGCGTGTTGCGTGGGCGGCTTCTGGCGTTTCTGAAAACCAGCTGTTCTTCAATTTCCTCCTGCCATGGGATGTCAGGCACCGGGAATGTCACCACGCCCCAACCCTTTTTGCCAAGTGAATGACGAATCGACCATTCTCTGGCAAGCCGCCAGTTCCCTTTTGTGTGCGTATAAAATCCCTTTCCAAAGTCTACACCTCCGGTCGCTGTTATGTCGACTGTTCTGAGCGTCTCAACGGTGTCGTAATCGGAACCATGATGGAACACATGCGCGTAGCCAGGCAAGCGCGGAGGGGGTTCCTGCAACTCCTTAACATAATCACGGGCGGCTTCATAGCGATCCTTGTATTGAGCTTGTCGCGTGCGATTAATACGGCCCAAATCGTCGTAATGGTCCTTGAGCCGACTAAAGGTTTCACGCATCTGACGCGGGCTCGTTGCAATGCCCGTTTCATCCGAATGCTCAAGTTCCCACAAGTACGCTTCCACCTCATCGGCCTCCAGGTACTCACCTGTACGGTCATGATATTCAACAGGGGTGAGTGATCGTTGTCCCTGCAGCACGTGTTGGTACTCGTGCATGACCGTGGTAACGAGCCATTGTACAGAGGCAAAGGCCGGCGTGTAGATTTCGACCTCGGACGGGCCGTCTGGTTCGTAGTTGCCGGAAGTTGGATCTTTGGTATAATCAGTATTTGTCACACCCTCACCCTCGTCAGACCGGTCCACAAATTTTATCGTGTATAAGGCGGGATTCATACGGCCGGCATTCACGAGGTCGGTCACCACGACCTTGAGCGCGGCATCGTAGTCTCTGGCTTTGATGAGATTCTGCGCTTTGTTAAACGCATGCTGACTGATGATCGGCGCGCCCCTGCTGGGAGCAGCGTCATATATCGCCCGGATGGAAAGGTGCGGTGCACGCCAGTCGGAGCCCGACATTCCTGTCTCATCACAACAATAACATTCGAAAATACTGATCGTGACATCATCGCCCGTATCTACGTCAGTTGCGGTACAATGCCACGTTTTCCCCGGCCCCAAGTCGCACGCGCTGATCACGCCCTCCGGGAAATTGCGGTGTGGACGGCAGTCCCTGAAATTTTCATATCCGTTCTCGAGTCCCCACAGCACCAGTACCTCGTCTCTGTCGGCACCTTCATACGTACAATCAATAAAGCCCGGGTTGGCTTCTTTGCATTCGTTTTGGGCGTTTCCGCTACTGATTCGTTCGACCTTGTCGGCAAAGAATAACTTGCCATCGTACGGGGGCTTACCTTTTATCCAGCCTGCGCACTGGAACAGGCCATAATTGCATGCGCACTCCAGGTTCGCAGCCATATGCCACCTCATAAGTACGGCGTACTTACCTACTTCTCCGTGCTCGGCTGCCGCCCAATCAAAGGCAGCGTCATGCTGTCTGCAACCTTCATGCATGTTGCATTCCTGCCAGTTCGTATACTGCCACGTAATTCCCGTGTCAGGGTCAGTGTAGAAATATTCGGGAGTAGTTTGGCAAGTCTCACAATCGGGACCACAGGCCCCGCGGCATGTGGCGCCACTAACAATGCCAGGATCCCTTTGGTAAACGTCCAGAGGACCACCCAATCTTGGACCAGGTCCGTAGGTTCCGCCATGCCCGGTTCCGGCCCAATCCCAAACACCGCCATGCTGGGACGGGAAACCCTTTTTCTTCCGGGTGTCCTCGCAGATATCAAATATGGCCGCTGCCGACTTACCTTCGGAAACCTCAATGTCACCTACGAGGCAGCAATATGGGTTGTCGTACGTTCGCCAGATAGTTAGATAATATTTACCGTTCGGTATTCCCAACAGACCATATAGTCCCGGGGAAGCGGAGTTGAGTCTTACTTCCGGTAAATGCTGGTCAAAACCAAAGTTTACCACGCGGGTAGCGCTAACGAAGAAGTTATGATCCTCGCAATTGGGATTTCCAGGATCAGAAATTGCTGGATCAATCCTCACCAAAAGGGTCCCGTCCGTCACTTCGAATTCCCGAGACTTCAACACCCGATGACATATCTCTATGGTACTCGTAAAAGATGGAGCACGCATGATGCGCTTATCTGGCACACGAGAGACCATGGAATCTGTACGGGAAGTACCTGCAACTGAACGCGAGGCACCCTGTTGGATGGTGTGCGTAAGTTCGTGGGCCAGCAACCCTTTCGTCTCCCTGGCATGCACATCAAATTTCCCCGAATCAAAATAGATGTCGCTGCCGTATGCAAATGCCTGTGCTTTTAGGTCCTTGCACAAATGGGCTGCCGAGGAGTCGTTATGTACGCGTATCCCGGAGAAGTCGGCCCCAAAAGCTGTCTCCATTTGTTCGCGGGTCGACTCGGGGAGCGGAGATCCATTCCCACGGGAGGTCTTCAGCCGACTCTCGATGTTTGGCGTCGCGGGCGATTCAGAAGCGTCGACTTCTTTTCGATGCAGCATCTCCTCCCTTTCACACGCGGCACACTTTCGTTGAATTGTGTCCTCGTCATCAGGAGGTTCTGCGTTACTCTCAAATATCGGCTTGCGCTGCAACTCGAGCGGTGACTCCTGCACAGCTTCCTCCTCTTCCTTCTTCTGCATCTTTTCCTCTTGCTCGCAGTGCGCACATTTTGTCTGCACGAACGGGGTAATTGTAGCGGCCAGGGGTTTTGTCTGCACATGTGGTTCCGAGCCCGCCAACACTTCTGGCGCTGAGAGACGCTGGACAACCTGGTCCGCCACCCGGTCGGCCTCTCGCTCATACTCGTCATCAGCCCTGCCGATCGTAAGCTTTCGCTGAACCTGGTATGTGTTGACGGAATGGAAAAATGGCGCCTCCTTCTCGGCGCTAAAAAAAGCATGCTTGCTTCCATTCTTATTAAAGAATGGACCAGTCCGTCTAGCCGGAGTTTTCGTCGCAGGTGATTCAACCGTCTTCATTCGTTGACATCAATTCAACGCACAAGGACATTTACTTACTTTACCTCCACTCCACCATCAGCATCTCCTTCATCCAAGGCAGTTTGATCAGGTCCAAATTCCACGGCAATTGATCCAGCAGCACATCGATAGCATTACTCTCCACCTGCAGCCGCCAGTGCCCGTTCTTCGTTGATAGTTTCCCCGGACGCCGCAGGAAGCCCTCACGCAGTCCCTCCCTGGTCGTGCTTTTCAATACGTCCCACTGGTGAATTACCTCGTCGAGGAGATGATCAGCCTCGTCTGTTTCGGTCTGCGTGATGTGGACGTCAGCATTTACCGGCACGTGAAACGGGTAACCACATAATAGCTTCGGCATAACCAACTCATGCTCTTGCGCCCTAACATTCGCAGTGGCCAGGTAGTGAACGAGATACAGTGCTTTTTGCCTGGCGGAACGATCTGTGAATGCGCCGGCTTCTACAAGTTGCAAGCGACTGAAAAACTGACTCAAGAACGGGTGAAGCAAGATGACCCCTGCTGCCTGAACAAAAATGACATCATCCTTCAAGCCGGGCCGATCATCTTCCGGCAGACTCGCTTCCACACCTTCGCCTATCGTTGTACCCGCTTCCTTTTCAACATCGACGAAACCTTCTTGCTTCCACGCTCTTACCACAGGCTCAAGGATGGCAACCTCCGAAGGAATGCTTTGCAACAATTTCCTTCTCTCCCCGGACGGCACCACTTGTTCCAGGATGATTCGAGCAAGCCGCTGGGACGACAAGCCCGATTCATGTCGCGCAATTGCCTTTAATATCTCATCCCAGATTATCGCGTGAATGGTCACCCGTCCCTGGGTTATCCCTGCCAATTTCACACCCCTGGCCAGTAACCTTTCAAGGAGAGTAGTCAATTCACGTATCATTGCAGGAAGGTCTGCAAGGCCATCCGGGATGAGTATCCCAGCCAGTCTGATCAGGAAGTCGGTGCTGTGTTGCTGGATAATTCGATAGCGCACAATCGGGTCGCTTCGCAGCAGGCTGACCAGCATTCTGACACTTTCAACCTCCGTCGCCAGCGCTTCGAGCACTTTCGAATACCACTCTTCTGTGATCTTCACCGTATTCCAGGGAACGTATCCCTTCTGCATGTAGGAGAGCCAATGCCCATAGATGTTTACGGCGACGGGCTCAACCTTGCCCGAAGCGACCGCAGCAGCAATCCCTGCCCGAAGCTGCCTGCGTATGGAATCCAACAGGGGAGCCGGCAATCGTTGACCGGTCAGCTCCTGGCTCGTTACCTTTCCGAGATCGATTTCCAAACGATCAATGCAGATTACTTCGTTTTCGGTTGAGGCGGCATCAAAGACTTTCTCTATTTCAGGTAAAATCTCCTGCCAGTAATGCTTGCTTAGCTCCTGCTGAAGGTGAAACGCCGCCGCCCGGGTCGTGCCGGAGAGGTATAGCGTTATCGTCTGCTTTCTGATTACATGTTGCATACCCTACCTGGCGTTCAAGGCGTCAACAATTGCGTCCGTATCTACATCCGGAAGGTGCAGTTTCACTTCGTGCGGCTTCCAGTAATTGATGATCGTACTTGCCCTCACCCGGGCTCTCTTTAGTACTTCGAGCAGGGATCCGATTTCCCCTATGCGCTCATCCACTGCACCTTTGAAACACACCTTATCCAGGTAGCAAGCAACACAAACCTTGATCAGTTCGATTTGCTTCCGCCTTGCACTTCTATCAGCTCCCTTATTTGACGAATCGGTCTCAGTGATGTCAGCCAGCACCGACGTCAGACGGTCAATTGAGGGGTCAGGGTCATTAAGGAAACTGTTTACTTTTTCGGTGATGTCCTTTGCATCCGGGATGCTTGTCCGGACAGCATGATCCTTATAGCCCGCCAGGCGACTATTGATCCACCGCGCCCGTGCTTTGAGCGTAGCTGGCGATACTTCCGTGGTGCTTTCTTGTTCTTCCTTTATCTCGCGGGCTGGTTGCAACTCCACCTCGGCCTCCGTTTCTGAAGACTGTAAAGTCTCAACCTCCGACTTCCTTTCAATAGCCGCAGCTATTACGGGTTCATGGTATGCAGGTTGCGACGGTTCCGCGACCACGTCAATCCCCCGTTCAACTGAAAGACAGGGGCTGAACTCATAGTTGGCGTCGTCCCATACCCTCCAGCAGAACAAGTCATTGATCTGGTTCAGGTAGCGTACGCTGCTTTCTCGCTCTATCCCGACTTCAAAGCAAGGTGCATCCACGCGGGCGTCGTCGTCACAAGGATCACAGGCGTCGCAATCGCCAAGGGATTCATACGATCGGTCGAACAGGAATCGTACGATATCGCAAGGGTCAAACGGCACGCAGTTCTTCTTTCCGGCAAGCCAGCGGAGCCATCGCTTGTACAAGTCTTCGAAGCAGCAGAAATCATGAGGCGCCAACCAGAGTATGCGAATAAGCACATGCGCCGGTGCTTCACGCTGAAGAATATTCTCCAACAACAAACGGTTGTCTTTATCTCTGAATCGAACAGGCCAGGCAGGCAGGACAACTGTAGCAATGAACGAGTACGGGTCTGTTCCTGGCACGAAGCATACCACCGGGTTCTCGGCACAAGGATCTTCGCTTTCTTCCTGCCAGGTAAATGTGCTGCACCCGGTTTTATTATCGCAATCTCTGAAGCTGCGGCATTCGCAGTCGCCCTCACATCGCGGTCGTAGCAAGATATGCTCCACGACATGGAGGCCTTCCGCATTGATCAATTTCCAGGCGCGTTCTATCGCCTCGCAATTCGTCCTGGGATCAGGATAACACTGCGGGTTGAATGCAACAATCTCCGCAGTATTCAGCCACAAAGGCAGGTTGTTGGCATTGATATCTGCACCAACAACAGGATGCTTCGTAAAATACAATTCAATGCCAAAGTCGTGACAGGCACAACCTGTTACAGGCCTGTAGTTGTCATATTCCTGCAACAGTAATAACGACAGGACCAATGCCTGATAGGCTTCCCTTATCGACGAATAGCAACAGGTTCCTTTCCACGCAACGTGGCACGGGGGTTCATCCGGAAGTCTGCTTGGGCCACAACCACAGGGCGCATCCCCAACCACCTTGTCCCCGGAATAAATTTCAAATCCGGGAAATTTCAATTCAATGCAGTACTTGTCGCCTTTCCTTACAAGCGGGAAGAAATAACCAAAGGCCGAAAATTTTTCCTGCCACGCGGTGACGGTGAGGGAGTTGTCCATTGCCCGAGCCAGTAATTGGCCGTCCTGATCGCGAAGCAGCAACACACCTTCGGCTACATCATACGCGGCGAGGCCGCTCTGAAGAAGCCCGACTAATCCGGCTACCCTTTCAACTGGCAGCCGCTTCCGATCCATGCCGGGAAGCAGGGCAAATGCCTTTCCATCAGCGTCAAACAATTCGACGCCCTCTTTTGTCTCTTCAAACTTGTGGCTGTTCCCTTTGGTATACTCGATAGCGCCCCGGTATAACGCGTTAACCACGGTATCGCGTCGTTGCGGACTATCGTAGCGACAAGGGTGGTGGATCAGGCTCTTATCGCAAGCTATGAAGAAGGAGAAACAGTCGTTGAGACGAAGCGGGTGAAGGGATCGTTGCGATTGGGCCACACAAACCATCCGCTCGACACCTTCAGCTCCCCACGCATCCGCTTCGGTAGGGAATCGGCGCGCACTCTCGGCCAGTACCTCCCGTATGAAGATTCGGAATCTGGATCTTCCTGTATCACAAGGGTCACAGTCCACAAAGAAATTCCCGGGATAGCAAAGAAGCATGATGAAAAAATCGAAGGCCTTACGTGCTTCCGCGGGATCCTCGTAGTAACGAGTGCTTCGCCAGTAATACGGTCCTTCACCGGCAGCCGTGGCAGATGTCCCTGTCACCGCTATCTCAAAATAGTAGACGTACTTTTTCTTTTTCGGCTCCTCCTCACAACGTTTCGGCGGACGATCATCAGGGCGTGGTTCACAGGGAAAGAGTGTATAAAAAGTCGGCGATTGGAATTCGACCGGTCTGATTGGATAACTTCGTGCAATCGCCTGAATCTTACGTATTGAATCATCCGGATACTTTCCGATGCTGTTCAGGGTTGCAGTCGGGATAAAAACCACACTGCCGGTCTTCACACAAGGATCGGACGAATGAACCGGGCTCTCAATCGTGCTGATCTTCGCTCCATACTGGGCTGGATCGGAACCCCACGCCAGTACAGAAAGGTATTCATCCAGGAAGGCGTTCTCCGCTTCCTCTTCCGTGGCAAATCCCCGGGTGCTCTCGAACAAGATCAGCTCTTCACCTGAAGGCGTGAAATGATTCCGGCACCGGATGATGTAATGATACCACGAGATGTTCGTCAGTGCGTCCTTTCTTTTGTTGATAACGTCGCGTCCGCCCAGGCATATTTCAAGGTAGCGGTATCCGGAGCACCTGATGCGTGCCAGCGCCCGTTTCACGAGAAAGGCTTCTCTCACACTTGTGTATCGCCCGCTGAAAACGGCCGGGACATGGTCTTTATCTACGAGCCGGTATACATAACGCCCTTGCCTGCTCTTCTCATCCACTTGTATGCTTGCCGCATAGGCTTCGTGTCCCTTTGAGGCCAACTCGTGAACAGCTTTTTGAAATTCCAGTAAGTCGGCGACGGCATTCTTGACCGTTTCGGGGTCGTGGGCGACGTCCCTCGAAAGGACTGCCGACAATGCGGGAGCAGGACCGGCTGACAGGACAAGCTCTCCTTTGGATGGCATTAATTGCATCGCCGGTGTATTTCGCGCAAATTGGCTGGCAGCCTCGGCAGCCTGTTCCTTGGAAGGAAATGACTCGACACTTTCAAAGGAAAAGATATTGGGGCCTTCGTATCCCAGCACGTACCTGAATTTCCAGCGATACGGTGTCTGTCTCGCCACAAGGTCGTAACGGTGTTGCCGGACTATCCCAAGAGCATTTTTTTTCTCCTCAAGGGCATCCTCTTCCCTGGCGAAGTCGGTATAAAATCTGGCTATCTCCTGATCCCCTTCTGTGATCAGAAGTTCATAGCGATCATTCCGGTTTTTGCGTACCTGGTAGCTGGATTCGTACAGCATGCGCGCGAGTAAATCCTTGCAATGTGCTTTCGCTTCTTCCGGTCCGTCAAAATCGGGGATAGCCGTGAATTTGAATCGGTTGCCTTTATCCAGCACATCGTACGTATACCGATCCGGTTTTCCGATTATAGTATCATCGATGTCGATCTTGAAGGCAGCAAGGTTTATGAATTCGTTTCTTTCCGGATTGAATCGGCTATGATACAGCAGTTCGGGCACACGAGCCTCGACGTCATCCCAGGATTGCCGATCGTTCACCTGGCCAATCACATTGCCTTCATCGGCACGCGCTGCCTCTTCCGTTTCGTAAAATCTTTTTGAGATTGTCAGGGCTTTTCCCTCTTCGTCCTGGATCCAGTATCGAAAAATGTACTGGCTCACGAAGGGTTCGTCCGGTGGCTGACCCGGGCTGAACACGCGTTGCAAATTCCGGATCAGTGCGTTTGCTTCCTGCGAAGAAGCTACTCGCTGACGATACACACCGGCTCCGTAGTGGTCCAGGCGGAGATGCACTGCGTATGAATGCTCGTGGTCGACGTAATCTATTGTGTACCGACCCAGGTCTCCGGCCGCCTCGAAAATCGCCCGGGCAGCTTTTTGTGCGTCTTCGCGAGAATCGAACACTTCGGATAGCGAAAAGAATTCCCTGCCGGCCACCATCAAGGTGACGGTGTATTGTTCATCGTACGTATCGACAATAAAGTTGCATAGACTTGCCCGCTTCCAATTTTCGATTCCTGTAAGCGCCTTTACCCGCTTTTCAAATCCTGAAATGTTTTCGTTATTCCATCCATTCCTTAGATAGTCGTACGCTCTTCCCCGGTTGCTGCTGATATCTGCATAATGTTGCAAAAACTTCTCTGTGGCGCTGATCTGAGCTTCCTGAATGCGATTATCCTCAACGGCCTCATTCAACGAGCGAAACGAAAGCAAAGCGTAGTCGGTAAACTTTTCGGCAAACCTCGCCAACAAGTGTTTCAAGAATCCTTCGCGACGCTCGAGGTACTGCGACCTGTCTTCCGTGATAAGCTGAAGATACCCCGAAAAGGACTCGATATTCAGCTCTATATCGAATGAGAAATCACCCGAACGGGTAGTAAACGATCGATAGTTCTCGTCAAGCGTTCCAATGTAGGCGACAGACGATGCTGCACGCCTTGCCGTCTGTTCGTCGGAAAAATATTTGTTGCTGAGGAGGACAACAGACTCCGACGAAGTGACCATATAATAATAGACACAGTTATCGGCCTTCGTAACGATCTCCGTCTGCACATTCCCATAGTAGAGATCGTTTTTCAACTGGCTGATCACGATGTCCTGCTCAACCGGGTTGTCAAACTTTTTTTGCCGTATTGGCGGCGGTGACCCACTTCCCGCGCTTCCGGCAAAAACCGACTCCAGGTCCAGCGTTTTTAGCTTACCCTGTTCGATCAATTGGAAAAACTCATTTTTGTCGACCGGTGAGGCCTGGAAGCTGCCAGCCGTTCCGAGACCTGCGATATCTCCGCTCTTCCCTGACTGAAAGCGCAACAGCTTCTCTATTTCCGGCACATTAGTGAGCTGATTGATAAAATATGTATGCTGTTCCGACTTGCTGACCGGGGATCGATTGGAAAACAACGAACGCATCGAACCGAGTTGCGAAAGGTAATTGGCCAGGAGTTGGTCAAAGAATAAAAGGTACCCCTTCAATTGCAATGCCTGGGATTTGCGCAGATCTGTAGCATTGTCCGGAAGGCCCCCTTCCTGAATTCCGTAAACACGGGGAAATTCATTTTGAATAGAATAGTACTCCGTCAGGTCTTTGCGATAAACGCCTTTCGGCATCTCGACATCGAGGTTTGGCGACGGTGAACGATAGAGCACCTTTCCCGAATGGCTGAAATTCATGCTAAGGAGCGTCGTGAACTTCTTGAAGTCCGCCGTAACCGGAACACCTCCCCGACTGAACCTGAATTCTGAATAATCAATCCGGAAATCGAGAACATAGTTTTCCGGGATGGGCACCTTCCATGCTGCATTGGCTCCACTTGACTGCGAAAATCGCAAGGCCAGGTTTTTCACAGACCGAACACCTTTTACCTGTTGAAGGACCGTGTAGAGATCGGAAAGGTGAATTTCCTTCCTCAGCCGAATCTTCTCCAACTCTTCCGTATCGACGAAACCGTGACTTTCCTTGAGGTTGTACGGGCGGCCTGCAAAGATTTCATCGATGCTTTTGTTTTTGGCGAGCAGTTCCGGCAAGGTATAGAACCGAGGCGTTGGCGTAAGGAATTCCCGCAGCGCCTTCGCCGCTTCCACGTATACCTTTTCCACATCCGCTCCTTCCTCGAGATCGATGTTGGCGCAGACGCCAACAGGCAGCTTGCATAAAAAGGAGATGTCCTCGACGTCCTCACAGAGGTTGCGATGCCGCATTAGGGCATTGCGCACACGCGCGACGATGCTGCCGAGGTACTCCCTTTTACCTTTTTCATCATTCCTGTATTCCTCTTCGATATCCTTTTCCAGATCAATGTACACGTGGTAGATGCCGTTGAGGAATGTCTCGCAAGCGTTATCGCGCATTTGACCTTCCCGATCGAAATCAATCGGCCTGCCACGTCTGCAAAAATCCGTTATGTCCGTAGCTGGCACGAGCCACGCATTTCTTACTCCTTCGACGTCGATCAGAAGCTTGCGGTAATCAATGATGGTTAACGGGTTGCAGGAAAGGATTTCTGCGGGTGTATAGAAATTCGAATCGGTTCCTGTATCATCCGGATTGCGCGTGAAAATGTCGACAGCAGGAAGGTTGGTACGATAGCCGAGGTCGAGGATAGCGTAACAGAGCATTTCCAGGATGGTAATGCCCGGATCATGAACGTTGTGATCGGTCCATATTCGCCCCGCGAGTTTCCCCAGGTATTCGATACCCTCGCTGCGCAGCTTGTTGAAATCCATGTACGCAGGAAAGCGGGCGTCGTCCTTATTGATTACCTTACTATGGTTCTGACTGCCAGCCATGCGCGCTATGAGAATCTTATTCGTTACAGTAATCGACGATCCGGACTTTCCGGACATCGCAGGCACCCTCGCCCCACGTCTCGCAATCCTGCTGTACAACGCACAAGTCGATATCGCCAGCAATCAATATTGACCGCGGGGTGAGCGGGCACACGCTGAGCTCATCCTCGGGACACCGACGGGTTGCAGGTCGCGACAACACCTCCCGCTCATGTTCCATTCTCAACTCGATGATATAATCGAGGTAATCCCGCGACTCCAGGAAGCTCACGATATCCGACCGATATATGCATTGACCAAATGCCAGCTTGCTGTACTCGCCAACAGCCCAGGGAGCGAGAAACTCGCGCAGTTCCCGGATTAGCGTTTCCTTGTAGAAGATCTCGTCTTTACCCGGATAAAATTTGACCTTGAGGCCGAAGTACACCTTTTCATAGCGTGGGTTCATCGCTCTTAGGCGCACAAAAGGCGACGTCTTCGATTTGAGGAATTTTACGATGTCCTCAAGCATGCTTACAGGCACCCGCGGTTCAAAGGACTGTGCCGCCTTCAAGCGGGTTAGATCAGGTATTACGGCTACGATAACATATCCGGGCGCCAGAGGAAAATCATTGTAATACCGATGCGCATTCAGTCCAAAGCTATGGTTGATGCACTTGGCCCTGTAAACCTGTGGAAACTCCTCAAGCACCAGGCGTTCGTAATCAAATCGCTGTATAGCCCGGCCCTTATGCCGAAGCAACTCACTCCCACGTACATAGAAATGGGAAGACGCCTCTGGCACCCGGCCAGCAAAGCCTTCATAAGGCTGGCTGATCTTTTTTACCGCTGCGTCTGCAACCTGCAGTTTCGAAATCGAACCGTCTGGCAGCGGTTCTGCAAGCCGCTGCTTGTCGTTTCGTTCTTCATTCGTGAACGTTGCGCGTATAGCTTGTGCATGGATACCTATTGTTTCGCAAACGGAGCGGCTGTTTACAGGTATCGCAGCTTTGATCCAGTGAAGATCCCGGGGCATGATCGTATTGTCGGCGGTCATGTTCGCGGGCAGCGCAAAACGGATGACGCCGGATGCTGTCAGGCCGTTTGTCGCGTCGTCAAGGACTTCAAATCCTTTGCGCAGGAGCTTCCATTGGTTGCTGTCCAGGTAGAACCAGTTCACTTCTTTTCTTTCCGCCTCCGAGTCGGCCGTTGCTTCCGCGAGTTGGAACAGAATGTGCACGTTGCTACCTGGCTTAAGATTCTTCAGGCCCAGGAAGAGCGTACCCTCATCGCAGAAGGTTGGGAACAACGCAGGTTGCAATTCAATTTCCTGATGATGGTATGTGCCTGAGAACGGATGTACATGAATAAGCTTGATATCGTCGACATTCGCCAGCGCAGTATAGTCAAGCGAAATCGCGCTTATAGCGGGCGTGTATGGTTCTTTGGGAAGACCGATCTGATTAGGATCGAAATTCACGATATCATTTATCTTGTCGACGACATCGATCAATCGCGTGACAAGCTGCTTGAGGCCATCGCGTATGAGATCAATAGTATCTGGGATACCGTCAAAATCTAGCGCAGCCCAATCCTTTATCTGCTCAGCGAGAGAGAAAATCGCATTGACGTTAATTCTTAACTGACCAGGAGTCAACACATCTCCAACCGTGTCGACAATATCACTTACCTTATCAAGCGCGTCTGGTATATTGGGCGTGGGAAATAAGTCATCCTGAACCCCCTCCAGCAAGTTTGCAACCTGATCCAATAGATCCAGGGTTTCCACCTTTAGATCAATAATATCGGCAACAGCATCATCGATATTGTCGATTCTGTCCTTGACACTATCAACAAGATCCACCGCTTCGTCTATCCTCGCCCTCAACTCCACAAGCGAAGCAGGATCGATAAGACCTGCCAGTACCATCATGTGGCGGGCAAGAACAAAAGCGTACCTTTCATGCTGAAAGCTCACGCCTTTGAGGGTCATCCTGAGAAAACCATATCTCGAGTTGACAGACAAGGGCAGCAGTTCGGTCATGTCAAGACCCATAGGCACGTAAGACTGACCGGCAAAATTCGTGTTGAGGTACCTGTAAACGTCCTGGTTGGCGAGGAGGGGGTCATGGCCGCAGAAGGGCGCCGTACCTGAGCCGGGTTCCTTAAACAATCGCCTTTCTCCATTATCCTTCCACACACCCGTTTCGAGCAGCGCGGCCCTCACCTTGAAACTCGCTTCTGTAAGAAGACTGGTGCCGTCTTCGTATGGCTCGTAGTCATAATACTTGTAGTGTTGCTGCAAATCAGCAGGCTTGTCCTTCCAGGTTACATTTAACCAAAGCGTCTGCCAGTTCTTGGAAAAGACCTCCTTGCTGCCGACATAGAATGAAGCGCCTACTTTAGGTCTCACACCAAATGGAAGGATCGGACTATTCACGTCCTGAACGCTCTCATCGTTCTGAACAATGAGGTTCCGCACACCGCACACTTCCACTTCTATTTGGGAAGTGTTCTCTTCGGATAGCGTGACATCCCTGAAAAAATGGTAAAGAGACACCTCATGCCCTTCGCGGTGCTTATTCTCCAGGCAACAATCACCTGGTTCCATTCTAATGTCTTCCCAAATCTTCAGCGTATCATCCAATTCAATCCTTACCAAGGGCAGCGTAGTGTTGAAATCTTCCTTCAGTTTGTCCTTATCGTAAAAAGTAATGGCAGGTCGGCCGGCACCAAAAACAGAGGTGATCGTGATGGCAAACTTCCCCGACCCAGGCAACACCGCGGGGCTAATAGAGACGTCACTTGGGCTGTCCGGCTCAAGCCATTCCTCCGCGCCGCTGTACCACGTTCGGATCGCTTTGCGGGGAGGGAAAAACGTATTGATCATCCCCAACTCATCTCCGTTGAATTCATTTGACGCATTGATCTCTGATCCGATAATAGTACTCTCATATTTTCCGACATCCACGGGGCAATAGCATTGCTTGCGCGAATCGGTGAGAAAGACCCGGATGAGTTTATCGGCCAATTTCCTGTCCAATCCCTTCTTGACCGCCTCTGCAATGAGGTCTCTGTTGAGATAGTAGTACGTTCCGTTGATGGAGGCGACTATTTCATCGTACCAATTCGAGGCGTCGGCAAATTCAGGATAAAGAGGCTGTTCCACGGGCTCGTTAGCGTCATCATCGCAACAGGGGGACGATCCTCCTGCTGACACCTTGACGTCGTCGCAGCGCGGGTCCAGCTTACAATTCAAAGTGATCCTGATGGTTCGCTGTCCTTCATTTAATAAGAGTACCGGCGACGCCAGGATAAACCCAAGTCTGGCTCGCGGATGGGGCTTGATGAATTTGGTTTCCGGATCCAAATACTTGCTCTCTTTGGCTCCCAGGGTAGCAAAGCTCTTCGGATCACTTTCTTTGAAATCCTTTTTGACGCCGTCTGCCTTGGTGGCGTCAGGAGCCATGTACACGCCTTCCAGGTACGTCTTCTCCCCAAGGGTCTCGTAATTCAGGAACAACGTGCGCTGATCCGCCACCTGGGCTTTGTTCACAACGATCTCCTCATCGAGAGAATAAAGTATGTCCTCTTTATTGTTATCCTTTCCGTCCCTGGCGAGCAACCCCTTTGCGAGCCGGTGACGCTCAAGGGCATTCTGGATCTCAAAGACAAGATGTACATGATCCGGTCGGGCGTCACGCGCAGCGAGTTTCAGGACGTCCTTATAGAAAAAATTCAGATGCTTGCGGGTGTAGGAATTCAGATCATCCTGCAGGTAACGGAATAGTTTCAGGAAAGCGAAAATAAGAGCAAGATGGGGTGGGTGATTCTGCCTGAACTCCTCTTTTAGCGGCTCAAGGCTGTCTTCCATAGTCGCGGAGGCCACATCAGAAACCGCCTCGACTACACCCATGAAAGCCGTAAATAACCCGACTATCCTTTCTTTTATAGCAACAAGCCGCTCCCAACGCGTCGGGTGTTCGCTCTTAAAGAGATCCGTTTCGCACGGCAGTGTACCTGACGGATCGCGAATATCCCAGATATCGTTTTGCCGGAGTTTCGTGAAATCCAATGGCCTTATACAAAACCACCGAACGGCACAATGGGCATAGCCAGCAAATTCGTTGATCGGTTCCCGCAGCCGGTCGCGGGTCAGTTTAGCGATCGCCAGTTCGACGGGAAGGTCACTGCCCTTGACCTGGGAGTACCATGTATTGATCTTGTGGATAACGCCATAATAGGTGTAAAACAACAACAACTGCAATCCCTGTGGAGACGGCCTCTTGTCGAAAAGCTTTCCATACATTTCAAACCTGCTCTTTACCTCGTCCTGATCGTAGCCAGCCATGGCCGCCACTGAAAACGGAAGGCTCTTTTGAAAGAACGGTTGCCAATCCCCTATCGCGAGGCTTTTGTCATAGTAATTAATGTGCCGGGAAAGCTGCACAAAGTAATTAAGGAGGTCCGCCAATTTCCGGCCGTCGATCTTCACCGATCCATCAAGGAGATCGTCCATGATCCGCTGACGCTGACTAACGCCGGGGTCGTGCTGAAACGGATGAAGTAGGTTAGTGCAATCGAACATACCGTGGGCTTAGAAACCTCGTTTACCGTTTGACGCCGAACTATACCGGCCTCAGCGCTTCATTCTTATAATAATCATAGACGTAGTTGAACCGCGAGTTTGTGCCCGGAATAGTGTATTCCACGACAATCGTAAACTTGCCCTCAAACAGTTCAACGGAATCGTCTGCAGTTACCTCGATCTTTTCGACCCGTATCCGCGGTTCATAGTAGATGATTGAATTCATGACCCGGTCCTTGATGTACCCGATCATGGTACTGCTCAACGATTCAAAGAGATAATCTTCCAGGTTGCATCCGTATTCAGGCTGCATCACGCGCTCGCCGAGACTTGTCGACAACAGGATATTCAGGCTCTGGTTGATATCCTCGACGTTGCTAACAAGTTCAACCGTCGCCGCTTCGTGATTAAATGAAGGTGGAAATGACCAACCCGTCCCGAGAAATGACTCATTCACATTCATGTTTTTTGCGTTGTGTTACTACTCCAAAGGTTTAGTTCTCATCCTCCTATCTGCACAGTAGGCAGACCCACAACGATTACTCCACCGTGAGCCGTAAGATCACCTTGCCGTGCGGCTGGCTTGCCGCCGATCAGAACGGTGGTCGACCCTTTCACGATAGTGTCAGGTGGACCCGTGCATACGAGCATATCGCCCACCACAGCAGCCGGAAGACCGCCGATCAGCACTGTGGGCACACACGGTCCGATGATAGGTCCCCCTACGTGCGGAACAGGTCCGCTGAACAGGGGGCATGTATGCATATCGCTGATCCTTGCTGCCGAAGGCATATCTTTCCTTTTAACTTCCCATTAATTGATCTTTACCAGCGATCCACTGATCTCGGTGATCCCCTGAGCAGACAATTTGGCTGCGGCGCCCTGAATACCCACATTACCATCGGCTTTCACCGAAAGGCTCGCACCTCCGATTGTCAGTGAAGCGGCAGCAGCCAACTTTAGATCCACTCCGGCTTTTATCTCGATGCTCATTGGGCTTTCCAGCTTGATGCCCGCGCTATCCATCGTAATCTTGTTGCTGTTTTGATCCTTGACTTCAATCTTAGATCCCTGTTCGTCCAACACGATGCTATTGCCAGCGGGAGTATCAATCGTGATCGTCTTCGTATCATCGTCGAAGTGAATGTGCATTTTGCTTCGGGTGGTAAATCCCTTTTTGTGATTTACATCCTCCGGTCTGAGTGGTGCCGGTTTTGCGCTGCTATTTACCATGCCGAGAACCACGCCATGGCGCGGGTCGTCGTTGATAAATCCGACGATCACCTCATCGCCGATCTCGGGCATAAAGAATGCTCCACGGTCCGATCCGGCATCGAGACTGGCAACACGCATCCATGTACCCTGCGCATTGTTATCGATGACCGGAACCCTCACGAGTATCCTGTCGTCACCATCCGGATCATCCTGTAGCTGAACAACAATTCCGATTTGAAGTCCATGCACGGCGCCTATCAGTCCCGCACTCTGGGGATCCACGATGTCGGCATGCTTGGTCGCATACCGCTGCGGATCTAACCCAAACTGAATGTGCGTATACCATGCGCCGTCGCTTACGTCATGCCTGACGCCGGTTACATACGCTTTTCCGTTGAACCGGTCCCCCACACCGTCTAACCGTACGAGGTCACCGGGGTTGACTCCGGAAAATCCCGTTACCCTGGCGCGGCCTCTTATCTTGGCCATCCTGCTGCGCAGCATAAGGCCGTTTACCCATTCCTGGAGCTCTTGCTCGAGAAGATGACCGCTGTGATGCATTTCATATTCGGAGAGCCCGATCGCATCGGCCAGGTCGGCGCCGGTCAGGTTTCCGTGTTGCTGAAACGAGGAGAATTCTTCCGTGTCAGCCTCAAACAACTGTTGTCCCGCATAGTCCCATGAAATCGCCTTGATTTTCTTGAACTGATCTCGGGCATCCATCTCCGCTTCCAATTCGATGACCGAAGTGCCGTAGGTAAGTTGGAGTACGGGCTCCGGCGTTGTTTTCGGCTTACTTATCTTAACTACGCCTTGCTGAACGTTGACCAGCATGCCATTGGCTTCGGCCCGCAGCAGCACAAAATCCCAGTCGGAGATATGGTGTTGAACCAACTCCTTGTGAGTCATGGGAGTGTCATCAGATTCAGTTCGGAGGCCGTACTGGGCCGCGAGCTCATCGAAAACCTGGCTATCCTTTACGTTCTCGAAGTACCGGCTCCGTCGGCCGATTGTCATCTTTACCGCTTCATCACGACATTCAATATGGAGTTGCGCATTGCCATTCTCCAGAACTTTAATGGCATGCTTAAGGATAATGCCTTTAAACACCTGCGTATCGTCACCATCCATACCGATCTTTATCCGGATTTTCCTTCCCGGAATGAAATGGTCGTCGTTGCTGCTTCTGAAATTTCTTTCCGCGGCATTCCCATCCCTCAAAATGATCTTTGCCATCGGGATCCGATTGATCTCCTGCATCACGGAAATAGACATCACTTCGAGTTGCGGATCGATGACGTTGTCATCCACCAGTATGGTAAATGAGGCGACGTCGTGCTGCGAAGGATTGGGAATTACCAGCGCGTCCATCAGGCTTCAGTTTTGCTAAATGGAGGAAAATAAAGATTCAAGCCCGCCGGCACGCGCCGTATGGAAGTGAGGGAGTTCGCCAGTCCGACCTGCATAAAATACTTCGAGTCGTTGTAGATCAGGTATGCGAGCCGATCCAATCTGTCGCCCTGTTCAACCTTCCGATAATGCGTAAGATCCGGAGAGGACAACTTTGACGCCGCAATCTGTTCCTCACGCGATTGGTGCTTAAGGAAGGTGGCCGTGATCTTGGCACGAAGTGGAGAGCCATCGGGTTCGAACAACGTGTAGTTGATGTCGAGATTGGACAACACGCAGCGAAAGTTGATCTCTGAGCCCCACAGCACAATCAGAAAACGGGGACGGTGAATAGCCTCATCCAGGTTGTATGCGCATTTCAGAAAATCCTCCAGTTGATCGTGAACCGGTTTGTTCTTGTATTCCCGGTTTTCGCCGCCATAATTCTCCATGGTTTTGGTCCCATCGAGCACGAATTCTACCCGAAGCTCTTCCGGGGGTGTGGACCGGTATCGAACTTCTGCGCCCGGGCTTCCATGTCCTCGTTGCGTGTCCGCGCTTACCTTCAGGTTCTTCGTAAACGACTCGGGGTTGATGGGAACCACAAATTTTCTCGAAGGGTCTTCCTGGGTGAATTTCCGATCGGCAAAGGATCGGATCAGGAGCTTTTCCAGTTTTTTCCTATCGCTCATCTTTGTCTTTCAAAATCTGCAACACTTTGTCTGCACACATCTTGATCATCTCTTCCTGTGGGTTGGCGTTGTTGCCGTGAGTATCCGTTGTTGCAGGCGTACTTCCTCCTTCACTTCCTTCCTGGACTACAACTCCTGTAATTACCAACTCTCGAACTTCTATGGGCATACCGATAAGATTTAGCCAAACACAAGTCGGTTGTAGTTTAACTCCAGCGTTTCGATCAGTATCTCGCCACGTTCTGCATTGAGCTCTCCTAACTTCCAGCTTCTGGGCCACACATTATTGACGGTCCACTGCATCAGGATCTGATGGTTCTCATCCAGCAGGGAAATGTCCACACTGGCAATCGGTTCCACCTGTTCGTCGTCGAACGCACGCTTAAGCCACTTTGTGACCTCGGATGCATCCGGGCCAAGCAACCCCCTTTTCAGCGTCAAGGGCCCATACTTTCGTCGCACGGGAACGACGTGTTCGAACCGGTTTTCTCCTCCTTCCTTGAAGGATTCTGTATCGATCGTGGAGTCCAGCCCGGTTACCGACTGAAAACGCGTGTCGACGGAGCTTGTATCGTCGGGCTTGAAGCTCACCATGAAGTGAAAATTCACTGTCTGGTAAAAGCTCTCCAACAGGTTGCTATCTGCCGCCATAGCCTTACGATCGCCTTACTCCGGAATTAATCGACATTCATGATCTCCAGTCCTTCGTGTACCAACTCCATAGTCTCAATAGCAACTTCGTTGGCATCCGCCTTAAGGTCGGTTGACTGGATCTTTGAAGGCCAGGCGTTCAATACACGCCACGTGACCATGGCCTCATGATTTTCGTTCAGCAGCTTGATGGTCACCGTCCTGCGGAACTTCGAGCCCGTCTTGTTCCCTTCCTGGAAGTAATAGGTCTCACGCCAGTTCTTGAAGTAATCGTAGTCGCCTTCGAAGGTTCCCCGTTTCAGGGTGATGTTGGCGAACTTCGTCATCCCCGGTTGTTTCGTCTTGTTGTATCGCTTGCTGTTGCCTTCGCGGTATTCGATCACTTCCGTTTCGAAATCCAGCCCGCTGACTTCCGTAAAACCTATCCGGAAATCTTCACCCCATTCCACCTGGAAATGAAATTTTGGTATCGGATAATCTCCTTTTGCCTTTGCCATGGGTTCAATCGTTTAGTTTTGATCAGATAAGGATGGTATTATTTACAGCGTGTTTTAGGATCCACTTCCTTTATTGCTGTCTCCAGGCTGAGCTTACACGATAGCAACGATTCCTTCTTCTTATTCAGCTCCACCAGTTCTTTTGCCAGCTTATCGGCGCATTGCTTATCCTTTGTGTACTTCTTCTCCGTCTTCTTGTAGTATGGATCATTGCAGATAGGGAAGCGCAATATTGGCTTCAATTCACAATCAGTGTCAGCGCATGGATCTTCATCGTCATGGTCATGGTCATGAGGTTGTTCTTCTTTGTTTTTCCCCTTTGCTGTGTACTGGCTTTGGCCCTCCCCGGACTCCCCACATTCTTCCTCGCAATGAAGTGCAGACCTCCACTCGGTGATCACCGTGAGAAGCCCGTAATTCTTGCCGATGCTCTTCCGGATGCGGTACGCCAGGGAGATGGCAACCATCAGAATCTTTATCAGCTCGTCGCGTGTGGCAATGACTACGTCAAGTTTCTTGCCGTACTCTTCCAGGCATTTGACGATCCCCTGACCGGGCGCAAGTGCCGGTTCGTTAAGACAGCGAATGCAATTGATCAGGTAGTCGTAGCGTACTTTGATAAGATCTATCTGCATGTAGAAATCGCGGATCATGCAGTACAGGATCTTGATTGCTTTGACGGCGAGCTTGGTATTCGAAGACACCTTCTCTATCTGGTCGATAAACACCTCAATCTGGTTGCAAAGTTGACGGGACAACTCGTCGGCCCGGGTTAGTTCATCGTACCACGTCTTCAGCTTGTTTCTCCGGTCGGAGACAAAGGCGAGCTCAGCAGCTAATAGCCTTGCCTGCTCCTCGGCTTCGGCATACTTCACTTTAACATCTTTCAGCTCTTCCTGCCACGTATCATAGCAGCAATCGCATCCCTTCGGATCATCAGGATCTTCCTTTTGACAACATTCCCTGATTTTCTCTTCCCACTTCTCCTGTTCCAGCGGTTCATACACATGTTCGGTAATCATAATGGTGGGTTTTCGTGTTTGTGTGCCTTGCGTCCGGGTTCGGCTGTGGAATTCCAAATCGACAAGGCGCTGTCGTATTCCAGGTTAAATAATTCTAATGTGCTTCAGCCTTCTCCTCTTTTTCCGGTTCCTCACATCCGTCAGAGCAGAAGGTTTTCTGAACATCCTCGCATATGTCGCAGATCTTGCATTCGCAGTCTTTGAGGCGGGGCTCGCAGACATTATCAGTGTCGGCAACGCAGTCGCAATCCGGACAACAGATGTAATCAACGGTACGCAGCGATCCCTCAAAGTCACTGCGCTTGCCGTACCTCACTGAGGAAGCCTTGGTCGTCTCCTGTACGGACTTGATCAGCTCTTCCTGGATTTTCTTCAGGTCGCTCTCGCGGGCCTTCATCGTATCCAGCAAGAGTTTGTCGATTTCTTTGGCGCGGTCAGAAAATGTCTTCTGCAGGGGTTCAAGCGTACCGATGTTGGAAAACACCTGAATTCCTATGATCTCTGACGACGACTTGAAGATGGAGTTGATGTCGAAGACCAGGGCTTTTGCCATGCAGACGATGTCCTTGAGGTATTGGCCGGCTTCCTTGCATTCATTCTTTGGCTCCTTCGGACCTTCCTGCTTCGTATCATCCTTACACCCTTCCGGGGCTTTGCCCGTAAGTATGATCATCTGGGTGCAGTTGCAATTGTCGTTCATGCAATCCTCCAACCGGCAGGCGGCATCACGAAGATCCTTCATCTTTGCTTTCACATCTTTCACCGATTTGAAAATGCTCTTTAAGGATGCGGAAAGCTCGTTGCCCCATTTAACATAGTTTCCGACGCTCTCCTTGATCAGGTCGTTCGACTGGTTTAGCTCCGTTCCGATGCAAATTTCCGTATTCCGGTATCGCCGGTAGTTTTCCTCCGTCCATAAGAACATGCACTTCTTGCGTCCGTAGAGTTTGAATTCGCCCTCGTAGGTCTTCTCCGCCTTTCGGACTTCCCCTGCTGCTTCGTATAACTTGTTACAGTACTCCCTGCGCAACACGTTGATGCTTTTCTGGGTCGCATTGTCTTTCTCGTCACAATCCTTGCAGCCGTGATCGTTGTCGTCATGCCGTTCCGGATGTTGTTTCACATTTGTGGCCATAACTTAATTGTCGTTAGATGGTGAGAATTACTTCAGGACTCCTGCAGCATCTTGTGCATGAAACGCAGGATGATAAACTCGGCAGGACGAACCACCGCGAGCCCGATTTCCACGATCATCCTCCCCTCCCAGATATCGAGTTCGGTCATGGTTTCGCCTAACCCTACCTTCACGAAGAAAGCCTCACGCGTTGTCGTTCCCATCAGGGCACCTGCCTTCCACTGTTGGGTCAGGTAATTTTCGATCATCGATTTTACCCGGATCCATGTATTCCGGTCGTTGGGCTCGAACACAAACTGTTCCGTTGCGTTCTTGGTCGACTCCTCTACCATGTTGAAATACCTCCGAACGGAGATGTAGCGCCATTCGTTGTCATTTCCCGCGAGCGTTCTTGCACCCCAGATGATAGCAGGGCCTCTGCCTGGAAATGACCGGATAACGTTGATCGACTTACCGGCAGTCGTATCCACGTTGAGGTTGGCCTGCTCCTTGTGTGTAATGAGCTTCTCGGGCCGAATCGCATAATCGATTCCAATGTTTGCCGGTGCCTTCCACACGCCACGCGTGTTGTCTACTTCGGCGTATTTTCCCACGACAGCAGAGGAGGCGGGCATAAGCATCTCGATATCGTTAATGGCGCCTCTTGCCATGAAGTAGTAAGAGTTGTTCTTCGTTTGCAACTCGGTTAGTGTCCCGTTTAGCGAACCGTCGCCGACCCCTACGATCTGAACCGCGTTTTCGTCCGTGTAGTAGTAGTCTAACCGGGTATAAATGCGCGGATAGTATGCGGCGCCGTACTTCGCAGTATCCGTGGGTCCAAAATCAGCGTTCCTGAGCGCTTCGATATTGTCAACGGTGGGATCGGGATCGATCCAGACATCCATTACCACAAACCTGTCCTTGAGCTCGGCGCACTGATCAAGCGCTTCCTTGTGCAGTGCGTAATAGTTGCCGGCACTCGTCATATTCAAACCATCGGGGAACAGGATGAGGGTGACCTCATTGATCTTTGCCACCTCGTCCAGGCCTCCTTTAAGAGTCGCCTGGTCAATCACTCCCCCACCCGAGTAGTCGCCAACTGAAACGATGTAGCAAGGGCCGCCCCCGTTGATGAAGAACATTTGCAGGGAGTAATACATGAGATACGGAGATGGAGTTTGAACCTTTCCCTGCACATCGATCTTGTTGGGTTGCGTTGTATCGATCGTTACAGTGATGGTGGTCTCAGGGAAAGCGAAACCAAAATATTGTTCATACTCCAGCATCGAAGTGATGCGCCTGGGTTTCAATAACAGATCACCGGCTTCTTTTAACTGTGCTTTCTCCGTATAACCTATGAAGGCCGGAATTGCTGTCTCAACAGAAGCGATGGAGGGTGGTAACTTGGGAATTTCCTCGATGTAAACTCCCGGGGTCAAATATTCTGGCATAAGATGGTTGTTTTAAAGTTTACGATCAGTGAGTTATCAGAAGGCGTCTATGGCCCCGAGGGGAACAAATCTTTCGATTCGCTTACGTATATGTCAGAGAAAAGCCTGTCTCCTTCAAGCTGCACGGTTTCGCCCGGAGGATTCGGCAGATAATAAAGCGAGTTATCGGGTTTCCTGAAGTACAGCGGGGTGTGACTCAGCACACGCGGTTCCTTGGAAATGAGTCTGCCGCTCAACAGCTCGAGTTGATCCGTATGAAGGTTGTTTTGGAAATCCTTCTTCTTCTCGTTGATATAGCGCCAGAAGGTAATCCGGCTTCGCAGCCTGACTTCGAAAATGGGATGAACAGGATTGTACGTGCCATCCGGTTTTTTCCGCGTAACAAGCAAGCCGTTATTGAGAAGGTCGAAGGTGCTGTCTGTGCTCCGTACCTTGATGTGTACCAATCCTAAAATATTTTCAATTCTCTCGGCTCCCCGATAAAAGATAAGTCGCAGCGTTTTGTTCGGGTATCCATTGTTGCCGGCCGCTTCAAGGGTATATACGAGTTGCGCTCCCGGTGACGCTTCGGGGGCAGTCAAGACATCCTCGGGGCGTACGGAGATCAGCACCTTACGGAGAGGTTCCGACTGGCTGAACGAGTAGTCGCCGACCACGTCTCCACCTCCATTTTTGAGAACAAATTCTGCCTGTGTTACTTGCGCAGCGGTCCCGAAGGAATAATAAAATGCGGGTGGAACGAGAAGCCGGTCGGTTTCGTTCGCATATCCCGAGCCATTCCTGTCAAGCCATTGGACTGCATTGGTCGCGTCACGGTAGAACGCCCGGATGGTGTTCGCGCCATGATCCGCCAGTTCTCCTTGCTCGTAAGGATGCCCGGCATCGAGCGGAGGAACAGCATTTGAGAGGAAGGGATAGACTTTGGCTCCGGCGTATGTTTCATTGGAAAAATAAAAGGCCGCATTCGTCTCTCTCACAATCCTCGCATTCGTGTACGCGTCGATCCGGCTGCTTCTTTTCAAGAGCAATACAGGTATTGCCAGGTCCTCTTCCAACGCGACTTTCGGCCGATAGGTCGTTGTGCCATCCGCGAGCGCCTCAGGGGTAACCTCTATCGCCACCTTAAAGCCTCCAAATGTAGGAACCAACCGCATTCGATAATCCCGGAACTTTCGTTGTGCGGTGGTCGGTATCGCATAGTCGAGATCTTCGTTAACGCTGGGCTCGCCCTCCAGGAACCTCTCCCTCAGGAAAGTGAGACGGTCATTTTGTGCGTTTTTATCAAAGACATTTGTGCCGTCCGGGTCCGTCAGGTAGTACTCGTGGAAGACTTTGGTTTCAAATAATGTCTTATAGTACAGCGCCATCCTACTTCCTCTTTGAAAGATTGGTCTCTATTTCCTCGATGAGCGGAACTTCCCGGACAACCCGTGCCTCTTTGATTTCCACGAGCCGGAGCTTGTACATGACAAAGGGCATTTGTTTTCCGCCCAGCGTTCCCCACAAATGATTGATTTGCTCGAAGGTCAGGGTATACAGTTCAGCGGTGAGCTTAAGCCGGAGCGATTCTTCACTTATCGTGACCGGATCGAGGACGCCCGATGAACTTGTTATTGTAAAGGAGTTCCTGCCTTGAAAGAAGCGGATCACCAATGAAAGTCGCTCCAACGCATCCAGGTAGCTCTTGTCGTCCGTACTTTTGTTGCACGCCGTGATCAACAAGTACAGGTTCAGGAAGACGGGAGGATTTTCGTATCGCGCAGGGAGAACC
>JAJJPK010000207.1:0-10199 GCA_032907565.1 Cyclobacteriaceae bacterium
ACAAAAAAACAGATTGCCTATCCGGTACCCGGCCTTTAGCGCCAATGCAATTTCTTTCTTCCCTTCGATAACAAACAGGCATTGTCTGCGACGTTCCCTGGGTTTCTCCAGGGCGAGAAGTCCCTTGATCTTGGGGTTGTGATGGCTCGTGATAAGTGTATGCACGGCGTGTATTTGATTGAATTTTACCGCTAATTGCGCAAACATCAAAAACGCCCAACGGAACTTTGGTCTATATTTGCTGCTGTAATTCGTGAACGTGACGCTGCGTTTCCCTGAATCATGGAAAGATTATGAATTGCTCGACTCGGGTGGAGGCGAGAAGCTCGAACGCTTCGGTCCGTATATTCTAGTCCGCCCGGAGCCCCAGGCCATCTGGAGGAAGTCATTGCCTGAGAAGGAATGGCAACGCCGATCGCACGCACGATTTGTCAGGGAACAGAAAGACCGTTATCGATTTGCCGAAGAAGTGAAAGGAGGTTGGACCCGTGAACCCGGGATGCCCGAATCATGGGAGATTGGTTATCAATACAAGGACCTTCACCTTCGCCTCAGGCTTGCGTTAACGAGTTTTGGCCATGTCGGCATCTTCCCCGAGCAGGGCAGCAATTGGAATTTTATTTTCGATGCGCTTCAGGGGCATCCTGATGAACCCAGGAAGGTATTGAACCTCTTCGCCTATACCGGTGCCGCGTCCATCGTTGCCCGTCGTTGCGGTGCAGATGTCGTCCATGTGGACGCTTCGCGGCCGGGTATCACGTGGGCGAACGAGAACATGACCCGCAATGGTTTGAAGGATATCCGTTGGGTCCATGAGGATGCATTGAAATTTGTGCGTCGGGAGGTGCGGCGCGGCAATCGCTACCAGGGCATCATAATGGACCCTCCGCCGTATGGACGCGGACCGGAAGGTGAAAAATGGACCCTCCAGGAGAAACTCGATGAACTTCTTGAACATGCTGGCCGGTTACTATCAGAGGAGGGGAGTTTTTTTGTGCTTAGCCTGTATGCCGCCGGACTTTCAGCACTCGTGGGATATAACGCTGTAACCTCGCATATGACCGCGAAGGAAACTGAATTCGGTGAGTTTTACCTTAAGTCGCAAACCGGCAGGCACCTTCCCATGGGCACGTTCATGCGTTTCCGGAGGTGAATACCCGGAAGCTAAATATTTTTATCTTTGCGCCCTTAAATTGAAATTGCAGTAATCTTCAACGTATATGGATATCAGCCGGATCCGAAATATTGCCATCATAGCGCACGTCGACCACGGCAAGACCACCCTCGTGGATAAGCTGTTGATGGCCGGAAAGCTCTTCAAAGAGCACGAGCATCCGGGTGAGCTTATCATGGACAGCAATGACCTTGAACGGGAAAGAGGGATTACCATCCTGGCGAAGAATGTTTCCGTCCGGTATAAGGATCATAAGATAAACATCATTGATACACCCGGCCACAGCGACTTTGGTGGAGAGGTGGAGCGCGTGCTGAACATGGCTGATGGATGCCTGTTGCTGGTCGACGCCTTCGAGGGTCCCATGCCCCAGACGCGGTTCGTATTGCAAAAGGCTTTGCAGCTAGGGCTGAAGCCGATCGTCGTAATCAATAAGGTCGACAAGAAGAATTGCACGCCAGATGAGGTACATGAACAGGTATTCGAACTGATGTTCCAGCTCGACGCGTCCGAAGAGCAGCTCGACTTCCCGACGTACTACGGATCAGCCAAGCAGGGTTGGATGAGTACAGACTGGAGAAAGCCAACCACAGACATCAGCGCACTCATCGACGGGATCATACAATACATCCCCGCGCCAAAAACCGAAGAAGGCAGCACACAAATGCTGATCACTTCGCTTGAATATTCATCCTATATCGGCCGCGTAGCCATTGGTCGCGTACACCGGGGAACGCTGAAATCCGGCCAGCCGGTTGCACTCGTCAAACGCGATGGAGTTACCGTGGTAAAGTCGCGCATCAAAGACCTTTTCATCTTCGAAGGATTCGAAAAGCAAAAAGTAGAGTCGGTCAACGCAGGCGAGATCTGTGCGATCGTAGGACTCGAAGGCTTTGAGATCGGCGACACGGTTGCCGACCCGGACAATCCGGAAGCGATGAAAAGCATCGCTATCGATGAGCCCACGATGAGCATGTTGTTTACCATCAACAACTCACCTTTTTACGGCAAAGAGGGCAAGTACGTGACGTCGCGGCATATCAAAGAACGGCTGGACCGCGAATTGGAAAAAAACCTGGCCCTACGGGTCGGCGACACGGGCTCGGCCGACAGCTTCATGGTGTACGGCAGGGGCGTGTTGCATCTTTCCGTGCTCATTGAAACCATGCGTCGCGAAGGATACGAACTGCAAATCGGCCAACCCCAGGTGATCTTTAAGGAGATCGACGGTGTGAAATGCGAGCCTGTGGAAGAGCTGACAATCGACCTCCCCGAAAGCGACGCCGGCAAAGCAATTGAGACGGTTTCCATCCGCAAGGGAGAGATGATCAACATGGAACCCAAAGGCGATCGGATGATCCTTAAGTTTCTGATCCCGTCCCGCGGCATTATCGGGTTGAGAAATTACCTCCTCAACGTAACGGCAGGGGAGGCCATTACGACGCACCGGTTCAAGGAATATCAGCCCTACAAAGGTGAAATACCAGGGAGGATAAACGGCTCGCTTATCGCAATGGAGCAGGGTGAGGCCATCCCGTACAGCCTCCACAACCTGCAAGACAGAGGTAAATTCTTTATCGATCCAGGCGACGCGGTGTACGAGGGACAGGTGATAGGTGAACACAGCCGAAGCGGCGACCTCGTTGTAAACGTCACCCGCACAAAAAAGCTGACCAACATCCGCGCTGCCGGCTCGGATGAGAAGATGCGTATTTCACCTGCAATAAAATTTTCGCTTGAGGAAGCACTGGAGTATATCCAGGCTGACGAATACGTTGAGGTGACGCCGAAGTCCATCCGGCTTCGGAAGATCCTGCTCTCGGAAAACGACCGGAAACGCGAACGAAATAAAGTAATGAGCTCATGAGGCGTTGGAATATCCTAGTTGGTGTGATTGCCCTGACCGTAGCGTGTATAGACACACGGGCACAAGACGACAAGATTCAGGTCTGGTCCACTGAAGCGGATACCCTGATGCAACGACAGGAGTTTGAAGGCGCGCTCCGATTGTATGACAAGGTCCTTGAAGCCGTTCCGAAGGATGACCCGCGATACAAGCAAGCGCAATACAACCGTATTGTATGCCTTTACAGTTTGGACGACCTCAACACCGCGTTGGACGAAGTGAACCGATTCATCGAGGAAACCCCAGAGTTTCCTCAGGCTCGACTCTTGCGCGCGTTTATCTACCGTGACATAGGCAACACCGAGGGCCAGTTGAGGGACATATCCGATTTGGTTAGTCGCAATCCATTCAATGTCGACCTTATCAAATGGCAGGCGTACCTTCTCATCGAACAGGAAGAATATGACAGTGCCAGAACACAGTTGAAGCGGGCTGCTAGTCTCCGAAGCGACGCGGAAACCGAGCTGTACCTGGGTATGACACACTATTTTACGAATGAGCCCGACAGCGCACTGTATCATTTCGACAGGGCTATCGATATCAAGCCTGATGCATTCCCGGCACTCATGTATGCCAGCGCCGTCTGCATGGATGAATCGGCCTACGAGCTGGCGTTAACTTATCTTGATAAAGCCGCACTCCTCGATCCGAATAACCTGTCGGTGATGTTCTACAAAGGAATTGCGCTCACCGAAACCGGCAAACGAGAGGAGGGCTGTCGGTATTTATCCCGAGCCTTCTATGGGGGAGAGGATGCCGCCGGCGACTACCTTGAATACAAGTGTTTCCGCTACGATCCCGACTAACTGCCGGGCCCGGCATACAGGGCTGATCAAAATCATACTGCAGGGCTGACCTCCATCAAAAGCCGGTATTCATCTTTTCGCTAGCTTGAGATAGCTTAATGATACGGCCATGAAAAAGATATTGGTTCCCTGCGACTTTAGCGCCCCATCCGTCAGCGCATACCGCCTGGCCCTTGATATAGCCCAATCATCGGGGGGTGAAATCCATCTCGTTAACGTTATTGAACTCCCGGTCCTACATGACACCGTGCTGATGCCCGTGTTATCGTTTGAAGAAGCACTCTTGCAGGAGCTGAAGGAAAAAGCAGAGCAGCAGTTTGAAAAACTGAAAAAGAAATACGCAGAAGATTTCGACGATATCATCCTGAGTGTCTTGTATGGAAACATATCTATCATGTTGCTTCAGTATATCGAAGAACACGACATCGACCTGGTCGTAATGGGTACAAAGGGCGCTACGGGTGTGCGCGAAGCACTGATTGGTTCCAATGCGGAGAAGATCGTCCGAAGGTCACCCGTACCGGTCCTCACCGTGAAAAAATATCAACCCGGATCGGAGATCAAGAGCATCGTTTTCCCTACATCATTACAGGAGGACCATCCCGACCTGGTAGCCAAAGTCAAGGCGCTGCAGAAATTTTTCGGTGCCACCCTCCACGTAGTATATGTCAATACGCCCACGAATTTCATGTCCGATGGCGTTACCAGGAAACGCCTGAATGACTTCGTAAAAAAATACGCATTGCGCGACGTCACCACGAATATCTACAATGATCGTTATGAGGAGGCTGGCATCATCAACTTTGCACATTCCATTGATGCCGGGCTGATCGCCATGGGAACGCATGGCCGAAAAGGTCTTGCGCATGTCCTAAGTGGCAGCCTTGCCGAAGACGTGGTTAATCACGTCGATTGCCCCACCTGGACGTATGCGATTAAACGTGATTCATAGGGATTGAATCAATCCAATCTGCCGTCATCGTCACATATTCCTGCGGTATTGACCGCCTACGGCGAACAAGGTGTTTGTGATTTGACCCAGTGAGCACCTTTTTGTTGCCTCCATCAATACTTCGAAGACGTTTCGGTTTTGGACTGCTGCGCTTCGGATGTCCTGAAGAAGACGCGGCGACTGCTCTTCATGGAAGTGACGAAGGTCGCGAAGCCCGGCGATCTGTGCTTCTTTTTCCTCGACGGTAGCCCGAATAACTTCGCCAGGAATGAGGGTTGGAGAGCCGCGTGAGCTGAGGAACGTGTTGACACCGACAATCGGATATTCTCCCGTATGCTTGAGATTCTCGTAGTAGAGACTTTCTTCCTGGATCTTTCCACGCTGATACATTGTTTCCATTGCGCCAAGAACGCCACCCCGCTCAGTAATGCGGTCGAACTCGCTGAGCACGGCTTCCTCCACCAGGTCTGTGAGTTCTTCGATAATGAACGAACCCTGCAAGGGGTTCTCATTTTTTGCGAGACCCAATTCCCGGTTAATGATAAGTTGGATTGCCATCGCTCGTCTCACCGATTCCTCGGTGGGGGTCGTGATGGCTTCATCGTAGGCATTGGTGTGCAGCGAATTGCAGTTGTCGTAGATGGCATACAGCGCCTGCAGCGTGGTACGAATGTCGTTGAAGTCGATTTCCTGTGCGTGCAGTGAACGCCCGGAGGTTTGAATGTGATACTTTAGCATTTGCGACCGCGCATTTCCGTGATACTTTTCACGGATTGCTTTGGCCCAGATCCTCCGTGCTACACGACCAATAACCGCATATTCGGGATCAATGCCGTTGCTAAAGAAGAAGGATAGGTTGGGCGCAAAGGAGTCGATGTGCATGCCACGGCTCAGGAAGTATTCTACATACGTAAAGCCGTTTGCAAGCGTAAACGCCAACTGGGTGATGGGATTTGCCCCCGCTTCCGCAATGTGATAACCCGAGATGGATACGGAATAAAAATTCCGCACGTTCCGGTCGATAAAGTATTGCTGCACATCACCCATGAGGCGGAGCGCAAACTCCGTAGAGAAAATACATGTATTCTGCGCCTGATCTTCCTTCAGAATATCCGCCTGCACTGTGCCGCGCACTTTTGACAGCGTATCCGCTTTGATCCTTTCATACACGTCGCGATCGAGAACTTCATCGCCCGTCACGCCGAGAAGAAGAAGCCCGAGACCATCGTTGCCTTCAGGTAGGGTGCCGCGGTAGGCTGGTGGTTCGAGACCCTTGGCGCGGTAAGCTTCACGAATCTTTTCTCGAACAGCAGCCTCATTGCCCGCCTGCCGAATGTACAGTTCACACTGCTGGTCGATGGCTGCGTTGAAGAAGAAACCGAGCAACATCGGCGCCGGTCCATTGATGGTCATAGACACCGACGTAGCCGGGTCAGCAAGGTTGAAACCGCTGTACAAACGCTTCGCATCGTCGAGACTACAGACGGAGACACCCGAGTTGCCGATCTTTCCGTAAATATCCGGCCGGTAGTCCGGGTCGTGACCGTAAAGCGTAACCGAGTCAAACGCTGTCGACAGCCGCCGGGCGGGCATGTCTTTGCTGAGATAATGGAATCTGCGATTTGTTCGTTCAGGTCCGCCCTCACCGGCAAACATCCTCGTAGGGTCTTCCGTTTCGCGCTTGAAAGGATAGATGCCGGCCGTGTAGGGAAATTCGCCGGGCACGTTTTCTCGCAGCAACCACTTCAAGAGGTCACCCCAGCCTTCGTACCGGGGTACGGCAATCTTGGGAACGCGAGTCTGCGCCAGTGACGTCGTGTGGGTCTGTATGTTCAGTTCCCTGCCGCGCACGGTGTATGTGAATACCGGTTGACGATACCGTTCAGCTTTCTCGGGCCATTGTTCCAGCATTTCGAGGAGTCGGGGCTCCAGCCGGGCCTTCAATTCGATCAATACGGGTTCAAGACCTGCGGCCAGTTCGTGGTTGTCCTTACTTCTGAGATGGTCAACCGTTTGTTGTACCGACTGTATCCGTTGGGCGACAGCAGCCTGTTCTTTGACCCAGGCGTCGTATCGTCGGCTGTCTTCTGTAATCTCGCTGAGATAACGGGTACGCGCCGGGGGAATGATGTAGACCTTTTCTGATTGTTCTTCACCCGGTTCATACGACGACCTGAATTGCGCCTTGGTCTTTTTATTGACGGTCGTGATAAGGTGGCGGTAGAGGCGGTTTGTTCCGGGATCGTTGAACTGCGACGCGATCGTTCCGAACACGGGCATATGCTCGGGATCCTCCTGCCAGCGTTGGTGACCCCTTTGATATTGTTTTCTTACATCGCGCAAGGCATCCTGCGCACCGCGCTTGTCGAATTTGTTGAGAACGACGATGTCGGCGTAGTCGAGCATGTCGATCTTTTCCAGCTGTGTCGCTGCTCCGTATTCGGGAGTCATCACATACAGTGAGACATCGCTGTAGTCGAGGATTTCCGTGTCGCCCTGTCCGATGCCCGACGTTTCGAGGATGATGAGGTCGAAGCCAGCTGTTTTCAGAACTTGCAAGGATTCCTTTACGTGGGCCGATACGGACAGGTTACTTTGTCGCGTTGCAAGCGACCGCATATAAACCCGCGGATTGTTGATGGAATTCATTCGGATGCGATCGCCAAGGAGTGCACCACCTGTCCTGCGCTTGGACGGGTCGACGGAAATGATCCCGATAGTCTTATCGCGGAAGTCGTAAAGAAAGCGCCGCACCAACTCATCCACGATTGACGATTTGCCGGCCCCGCCTGTACCCGTTATACCGAGGACGGGCGTTGTTGAATTTTTGGCCCGGCGGCTGACCTCGTCAAACAGCGTGCGGTGATCATCGTAATAATTTTCGGCGGCTGATATGAGTTGCGCGATAGCAAGTGGGTTGGCGGGCGTGAGGTTTTCAAGAACAGTGTCGGGAATTTCCTTTCCTGTCGGCCAGTCGCTTTGCTGTACCAGGTCGTTGATCATGCCCTGTAGCCCCATAGCGCGTCCGTCATCGGGAGAATAAATGCGCGCGATGCCGTATTCCATCAAAGAACGAATCTCTTCCGGAAGGATTACGCCACCACCGCCGCCAAAGATTTTGATATGGGATGCGCCCTTTTCCGACAGCAGGTCATACATGTATCGGAAGTATTCGTTGTGCCCTCCCTGGTAACTCGTTATTGCTATAGCCTGAACGTCTTCCTGGATAGCAGTGTTTACCACTTCTCCCACGCTGCGGTCGTGGCCAAGATGAATGACTTCGCATCCGGTAGCCTGCAGAATTCTGCGCATGATGTTGATAGCCGCATCATGCCCGTCGAAAAGACTCGCCGCGGTAACTACGCGGACCTTGTGTTTGGGCCTGTACGGATCCGGAGCTTTGTGGCCAGCGAGGCGTGATGAAGGTGTGTCTTTTTTCGCCTCACGCAAAATTTCCGAACTCATGAACGGGTATTCGTTGTATATCCTTCAAAAGTACGGAATTGGAGGGAGGACGGAAAACGGTGAACGTCACTGCTCATTGGAGCGGGACGCTTCGCGAATAGCCCTGAATTCTGAACCTTCTTTCCATTGTGGCCACGTAGATTCAAAGGCAAGTCTTCGGCCGACTTCAAATAGCAGTTGAAGGTCTTCCAGGGCACCATCGAGGCGCCAGGTGGTCGCGTCATACTCATCCGCAGGCTGGTGATAACGGTTTGCTGTGTAGTCGGCCGACATCTTTTCTCCATACTCAACACCTCCGGTCACATGATCGTTGCCCGGGTCAACATAAAGCGCTGGAATTCCCGCCTTGGCGAAGTTGAAATGATCGGATCGAAAATAGAATCCCGCTTCCGGGTGGGGGTCAGGCGAGACATAGCGACCGTTCTCACGGCATATCGCTTGTACATAGTCGTCGAGGTCAGACTGCCCGTAACCGACGATGACCACGTTTTTCATCGGACCAAACGAATTGAGTACGTCGATGTTGATGTTGGCGACAGTGTTCGCATGGGGAAAGATGGGGTTGCGCACGTAATACGCTGACCCCAACAACCCTTCCTCTTCAGCCGTGACCGCCAGGAAGACGACGGTGCGTTCCGGTTTCGGGTCGAGCGCGTGAAAGGCTTCAGCGATTTCGAGGATGCCTGCGGTTCCACTGGCGTTGTCAAGCGCTCCATTATATATAGAGTCGCCCCTGGCGTCGGGCATGCCGATGCCAAGATGATCCCAATGTGCCGTGTAAATGATAACTTCGTCCGGGCGGGTCGTGCCCGTGATTTTGCCGATGACGTTGTAGGAATTATTTTCCTGGGCGGTGGCCGGAAGGGCTATCGTTGCCTGAATGCCCAGGGCTTGACCCTTGTATCCCGGCTTTTTTGCCGCAACGAGCTCTTCAGCGAGGTTTAGTCCAACGGTTTCAAAGAGTTTCCGGGTGGCTGGGAACGAAATCCACCCTTCCACGGGACATACGGCTTGTGCGGATTCCAGGTATAGTTTGGCGGTATTCCAGCTGTTTTGCAACACGCCGAAGGGATAGCTGGCGGCCGCATCCTCATGAATCACCAAACAACCTTTGGCGCCCTGCCGTGCTGCTTCTTCAAATTTGTAGGTCCATCGCCCGTAGTACGTCATACTGCTCCCCTTGAAAAACGTCGAATCGTCTGATCCGAAACCAGGGTCGTTCACCATTACCAACACGACCTTGTCCTTTACATCAAGGCCCTCGTAGTCGTTCCAGTTGTATTCCGGCGCGACGATGCCGTAACCCGCAAAGACGAATTCGGTATTTTCCAGTGCTGTGCCGGATGGAATTCGGCTCCATACCACGTATTCGTCGTATCCCTTGAGGTCGAGGGCTTTATCCCGTGTGCGGAGGCGCATAGTAGGTTCAGCGGTGGTTGTGATCTCCACCATGGGGACCTCCTGAAGGTAGCTGTTGCCGTTTGCGGGTTCCAGCCCGGCAGCGGCAAATTCCTTCTGGAGATAGTCCAGCGTGCGTTTTTCTCCTTCAGTAAAGGGCTTTCGTCCCATGAATTCGTCAGAGGAAAGCTCGATTATGCGTCGCTCGAGGCGTTCGGTAGAAAGTGCGGGGGCTTGCGGAGTGTCTTTCGTGCCACATGCGGCGAGCAGCGCAGCTGATATGATTAATAGAATGGGACGATTCATCATGGGTTTTGACGTGTTAAAGGGGCAAAATAGACAAAACGGCGGGGTTTGAAGCTATTTGGCGGTTTCTACCAAGGATCATGTGCAATCCAGTGCGCGAACACAAGGGGACATAATAAGAGAGTTTATTACATGTAGAGGGGGTTCCCCACTGCCTTTTTCGATCCGGAAAGCGGGTTGATGCGCCACTTT
>JAJJPK010000208.1:0-37033 GCA_032907565.1 Cyclobacteriaceae bacterium
ACATATCCTGCATTATGCCGTTTTAATCGTTCATCAATATCAGCAGTACATCCTGTATATAGATTCCCGTCTTTGCATCGAAGTATATAGACGAACCACATGAATGGAGGATTTTATTTCATCATGATTACCGATAACGAGAAGTCGGGCCTGCCCGACGAAGCCCGATTTGAGGATCTTATTTCATCATGGTGACCGATAAGGAGAAGTCGGGCCAGCCCGACGAAGCCCGCCATACACTGCCTTGAAAAAAGGCGCGTAAAAGGCGAAGCCCGCCTTCGCTCCTCACGGAGCTATGGCGGGCGTAGTCGGGGCGACTGGATTCGAACCAGCGACCCCCTGGTCCCAAACCAGGTACGCTACCGGACTGCGCTACGCCCCGAATTATTGATAAAGTCCCGAAAAAATCGGACGCGACGCATCCCTATTCTCAGGAGGCTCAAATATAACAGATGGGACCGAAGTTTCAATCCACGGTCCCATCATTCCAGTCGATTCAGTACCTAAATACATTACATTATGAGATCATCTGCCATTTTGATATCCTTCTTAGAGGGTTCTGAAGGTTTCGCGATTTTATGAACACGCTTTTGGATTATCCAGCGGGGATAGCCGATGGATATCATATTACCTACTTGAGGTTCCTTAGACAAGCGATTGCTAATCAATTGCACATCCTTCGTAATGGCGTGCGTCTGATAACCGCGAGACGAAACAGTAAGCAACTGCTCGTCCATTAACCATTTGTTGCTGACTTTTTGAACCGCCTTTGAAACGGGTCGCCCACCGGTTCTGCTTTGTGCGGAAACAACAATAGCACCTACCGAGAAAATTCCCACAAGTAATATTTTCATAAATGCTTTCATAACGGTTGCTTTTTTAGAGTAAATAATCGTACAGCCAAAGTTGCCAGTTTATCATAGGATATCTCATGAGCATAATCAGATGGGAACTTGATTTTTGTTGCAGCCAGTCACCAAAAAGAGCAAAAGATCTACTACTCCGCGGCGTTCGTAACGGCAAAAATTTCCCTATACCCCAAACTCGGTAATAGATTATAGAATTGGCGGAGAAGAGAAACGGGATTTGTTAGGGAAATCTATGTCACACAACCGTTTGTAGACCTTTGCGGATCCACACCGGAGGCACCCCCGGGGAGGCATCCCCTGGCTATCAAATCCCAGACACAAAACCTGATCAACATCATACCCATAACTGCGTGTGCTCATTCCATTTAGAGCGGGTCCTTACGATATTGCTATTGTACCAAAAGAGGAGGCAATTATGAAGAACATCATCATCCCCGTAGACTTTTCGAAACACTCTGACGCCGCCATGAAGGCTGGTGCACATCTGGCACGCAAAACGTTCGCCCGCCTTCATCTTCTTCACGTGGTTCTTGGACCGGAGAATTGGGACAAGATGTCCGTCGAGTACCGCCAAAAACATCCGCAAGTAGAATCGCAAATCGTAGAAGCCAGCATGAAGCTTGAGGAAATTGGAAAGGATCCAATGTTTCAAGGATTGAATGTAGTCCCCCAGGTCAAGACCGGATTAGCGCACGAACGCATCGTCTCCTTTGCCGATGCTACGAACGCCGACCTGATTATCATGGGCGCCCATGGCGCTGGTGATCCCAAACCAGTATACATTGGCTCAACAGCGCAGAAAGTAATCCGTAGGGCAAAATGTCCTGTGCTGTCTGTCAAAACCAATTTCGATCCAACCAAAGTGAAACATATCCTCTTTGCGTCCGACTTCGAAGAAGACGTATCAGAAGCACTTCAACTCATCACAGAACTGGCAGTCGCCATGGAGACGAGCATAGACCTTACCTTCGTCAATACACCAGGGCACTTTGTGGACACCGAAACGATAGAACAAAGGATGCGTGAGGCAACGCCGGAAAAGCCGGGCATCGTTATCAACCAATACGTCTACAACCACTACGACAAAGACAGGGGCATCGTTGAAGCAGCCAAGAAACGGGAAGCAGGTGTCATTGCCATGATCACCCACGAGCGAAAAAGAAAGCCGCCGTATTCATTTGGAATTACAGAGTCCGTACTCTTCCTTGCCGATGCAGCGGTGATCAGTGTCATTGTCAAGAAATAACCATCACCCATTCAGCCTCTCGACCGATGCCCGAAAAAGGAATTTCCATCAACGATCTTGACCTATCCCCCAAGCCCGGGAAAAAGTACTGGTCCAATGGCACCCGAGACTGGCGCGAGGAATTTATTTACTTCCTTATGGTCGACCGGTTCCACGATGACCACGATCGCGTGCCTCGAACGACTGGGGGGAAACAGAAGGGCTTTGGCAATGCCGAACAACTCCACGGCACCTGTGGTGGCACCATAAAGGGCATCACGAAACACCTCAACTACATCAAAAACCTCGGGTGTACCGCGCTCTGGCTGAGTCCGGTATTCGAAAACAACCCTGAATCTTACCACGGCTACGACATCATAGACTTCACACGGATTGACCCGAGGTTCGGCACCAAAGAGGATCTCGCCGAACTGGTAGATGAAGCTCATAAACGCGACATGCGGGTAATCCTCGACGTCGTCCTGCATCACGCAGGAAACGTGTGGAGCTACCCCGAGGGCTATGACTACTATTATTACGATGGTGCGATTTTTCCCTTCGGCGATTGGCGCTACGACGACAAACCACAACCCAGCGAGCTGCGAAATCCCGACCTGTACTGGCGCAAGGGACAAATACGAAACTTCGACCGCTACCCGGAAACGCGTGAAGGCGACTTCCATCGCATGAAGACCTTCCGCAACGATGAGTCGCCCGAGGCACTCTACGTCCAGCAGCTCATGACGCTGATTCATTGCTACTGGATCCGCGAAACAGACGTCGACGGCTTCCGCCTCGATACCGTCAAACACATGCCTGAAAAACACATCAGCCACTTTTGTTCTCAGATTCGTGAATACGCGTGGAAGCTGGGCAAGAAGGACTTCTTTCTGTTTGGCGAGATCGTAGGGCCGGACGAAATGTATGACCGTTACATCGGCCCGAAGACATCCGTTGTGGTGGGCGACACCGCCATTTATTATGGCCTCAACTCGGTGCTCGACTTTCCCCTGTATCACGTACTGGCCGATGTCATACTCGGTCGGGCAACACCCCATAAACTTATCCAACGCTACGAGTCGCTCCGCCGATTCGCCCTCGAACGCGGCGGCGAATTCGGAGAGTTTCTTGTTACGTTTGTCGACAACCACGACCAGGTTGGACAGGAATTCAAGAAGCGCTTCGGCTTCGATGCCACGGCCGAACAAATCATCGCTGCCGTCGGCTTCCTGCTTTGCGCACTGGGAACTCCTTGCATCTACTACGGCACTGAACAGGGCTTCAGTGGCGCCGGCGAGAGCGATGCCTTCATCCGCGAATGCATGTTCAGTCTTTCCGATAACACCACAAACGCATTAAATCCGAAAAGCCGCATATACCGCGAGATTGCTACGATCGCCAACATCCGGAAGCAAACTCCAGCCCTCCGGTTTGGCAGAATGTATATGCGCAAATCGTCTACCGACGGCAAGGCTTTCGAGATGCCTGCCCGGCACGATTGCATGGTGGCCTTTTCACGCATCCTATTCGACGAAGAAATGCTGATCGTCTACAACGACTCCACAACGTTAGACGACGAAGAATATATTTGTGTAGATCGGCTCCTCAACCCTGAAGGCAGCGTCTTCCACTATCGCTACGGCGGCAAAGGCAAGCTTCACGTCCTAAAAAGCGAAGACGGACTGCATCACTTCGTCAAAATTAAACTCAGGCCAATGCAGTTCGTGATCCTGTCGAATCGATAACCAGAAAATATGTTAAGAATCCCAGAGGCATCGTCCATCGATTAGTTCGGACGGTGTTTAATAAAATAATAGTAGAGACGTTGCGTGCAACGTCTCTACTGCCCGACATCAGCAATTATTCTCTCACCACCCAAAAATTTGGGTCAGGTTCGGATTAAGCACGACCTGTTGCTGAGGTACTGGCCGATAATAGAACTTGTCTTCAACAAACGTCCCGCGGTCAGGATCGGTAACCAACGTGCCGCTTGTGCCGTTCGACAAATAAGCTGAAGCATCGCTTCCCTCGGGTCCTACCCGATAGTACACGAGCTTCACACCCAGTGAATTTGTTTCCTTATCCTCTTCGGCAGGGATCGACTCTGTATTCGGTATCAGGTAGATGTCCTCAATGCCATCTCCCGTCATGTCGTACTTACCGGTTCCCGGGAAGTAGATGCCTTCAGGTTCTTTCTCGAGTACCTTGCCAGCCTTCCACCGCATCAGATCGTCAAAGCGAAAACCTTCCAGGGCAAGCTCTACGCGCCGTTCCCGGCGAATTTCCAGCAGCACGTTGGTTTGCGGACCCGATACGTTGGGATAGCGGTCGGCGAGAACGGGGTCGGGAACCGGATTCATATCCAGCGCGGGCATGCCAGCACGCGCGCGGATGAGATTGATGCTCTGGTCGAGATCTTCCTGCGTCAGCTCACCCAATTCGGCACGAGCCTCTGCGTAGGTTAGCAGAACTTCGGCATAGCGGACGATCGGAAAGTCGGTGCTGGCTTGAACGGTCGCATCCGTATTATTGACAAAGGCCTTGATCTGGTGGTAGCCCGAGAAGTTTTTCGCCAGCTGCTGAACATATACACCGCCACCTTGTGCATACGTCGATGTGTTGATCAGCTCCCACCCGGGGTAAGCATACGTCTGGTACAGACGCGGGTCGCGGTTCTCAAACTCTTCAACGAACAATTTCGTCGCGTAATCAGGTTGACTTGTATACGGAGTGCCGTCTGTCATCAGGTACGCCTGCAGCAGGTCGCGCGACGGATTCACCTCGTAATTCCCAAAAAGATAGGCCCACCATCCACTGTTGAGGAGATCGTTTTCGAAGAACCTACCCAGGATCACTTCCGGATTCCCAGACAGATCCGTACTGGTAAACAGTGCTCCATAGTCCTTCATGGGTGAACCTGTGGAATACAGTGTGAAGCCACCCTCGTCCATGATTTGCCGTGCCACGTCGCGTGCCAGGCTCAGGTAATCGTTGGCCGTTGACTGAAGGCTCAGCTCATCGTGATACTTCCGGTATGTGCCTTCATAAAGGGCGTGGCGTGCCATATAAGCAAGGACCACAAACTTCCCAACAGCGCCGGGCCGTGAGTCGGGCATAACGTGCTCGCGTGCAAACGCATAATCTTCAAAGATCCGATCAACGACGTAAGCGCGCGGGTCACGGGCCTTCATCAGGTCCGGATCGTCAGTAGCAAGAGTTTTGTCATACCAGGGAACATCGGAGTACCGTTTGACTTTTTCCATATAAAACTTCGCCCTGAAGAATCGGCCCAATCCCTCATAGTGATTCAAAGTAGCTTCGTCCACCTTCGCCTTGCTGAAATTCTCAAGGAAGAAGTTGACCCTTCGCAGTTGTTCCCAATCCCACCCGGACGTAATTGTTGAGGGTGTGGGATTTCCGATCATCATATTTTTGATTTCGGTGGATCCCGTCGTGGCAGCGTTGTCAGTGGAATGGTCGTTCACGTAAATATCAAAAGACGGAAAATCATACAGGCTATACATGTACGTTTCGAGATCCTGCTGGCTGTTAAAGAAGTTTTCTTTTGATATATCCGTCTCGGGGAATCGGTCCAGGAACTCGTCGTTGCACGACTGGGTTGCCAGCATGCCGAGTACGGAAATAACTATATACTTTTTCATATCGAATGCGCTTTTTTAGGTTCAGAACTGCAATTCAAGTCCGAAGGATAATCTTCTTTGGAAAGGATACGCGTATCCCCATCCTGCAGCCGTTTCCCGGGAAGGATCAAGCTTGTCGATGTTGTCGGTGATGGATTCCGGGTCAAAGTAATCCTTCACCTCCGACCATTCTGTCAGGTTCTCACCGCTCACGTATACGCGTAGCCGGTTCACGTGAAGACGGTCAAGCAGTCTTTGCGGTAGGGAGTATCCGATCGTGAGGTTCTTGAGTCGGAGGTAGGAACCATCAAGCAGGTAGCCCGTCTGCGGAATCGCCAGTCCCTGTGCCTGGTCTATACGCTCGCCCAGGTTCCGGTCGGCAAGCCACGACTGGAGAACAGGATATCGCGCATCGGTGTTGGCATCGGCGAGTCCGGCTGCGATGTAGGCCTGCGAATGCTGTGCGCGCAGCACGTCGCTGTCGTCAGCCGCCCTATAAAAGTCGAGCAGGTGGGCATACCCACCGGCATACGGTTGCTGGTAGTATCCCCAATACAGGTAATGCAACGGGTAGTAGTCCATTTTTCCAACACCCTGGAAGAAGACGCGGAAGTCAAAGCCATTCCATTCTGCGCCCAGGCTGATCCCGTAACGCATTCGAGGTGTGAGGTTGCCGATCACGCTGAGGTCTTTGGGGTCGTCGACCGTTGTACCCTTCTCAATGATGCCGTTTCCGTCGAGGTCCTGATACTTCGGCCAACCCGGCACAATGTTGAGCGCGCCCCAGGGGATGATTTGAGTCTGATCCAGTGCATTGATTTCTTCTTCACTTTGGAATAGCCCATCACTGCGGAGACCCCAGATTTCGCCTAGCTCCTTGCCTTCATAGTACTGCGTCAGGCTTCTGTTCGGGTTATCAAAGCGGGTGATGTGCGTACGGCTATCGGACAGTACGACGCGAGCGTTAAGGCGAAGGCGCCTTGATCCCACATTGAATTCGTTGTCATATCCAACCGACATTTCCCAACCTTTCGTCCGGAGGTCGGCTGCATTCTCGGAGGGCTCTGGCGCACCGAACGCACCGGGCAATTCCTTGCCCTGGGTGAGCATGTCCTTTGTGTCGCGGCGATATATGTCGAATGAGGCGCTGATGGATTGCTGTAACAGCCCGATATCGACGCCGAAGTTGCTGGAATACACCTTTTCCCAGGTATAGTTCGCTGAAACTGGGTTGGGCGACAGGATCATCTGCGGCCTGCTGCCGTCGATGAGGTAGTTCATCTGAAAATTGGACATCGTCTCGATGTATCCATATTCCGGCACTTCCGATTGATTGCCCAGCGATCCGTAAGAAGCGCGAAGCTTGAATGCATTGATCACACCAGAAAGCGGATCCCAGAAATCTTCGCCGTCAACCTTCCATGCAGCCGACACGGAAGGGAAGAATCCGAACCGTTTGTCTTTGGGGAATTTTGACGATCCGTCGTAGCGACCGTTGAATTCGAGGATGTACTTATCGTTATAGACATAGTTCAGCCGATAGAATGCGCCACGAATTGCCCAGCTTCTCACGTCGTCATAAACAATGGGCGTGCCCGTGGCCAGGTCGACCGACGGCAACGATGGGGAGATTACACCGCTGCGTTCCATTCCGGATGCCTCCAACCGGCTGAACTCCTGGTTGTATCCGGCGATCGCGTTGAAAAAATGCTTGTCTGCGAACGTCTTTTCGAACGTCGCGTAGGTGTTAAGGACATAATATGACAGGAAGCTGGTTTCGCGGTAGGCAACGTTACTCCCTTCCTCCCGCACATCGTCGGGCCCAAAACCAATTGCATATCGCGTTTGATACTGGTTCAGGTTCACGTTGTCCCGCCGCACGGTAAAGTCGGCATTTACGCGCAGCATGCGCTCGAAAAACGACAACTCACCGCTGAATGTGCTTTGAAACATGTTGACCTTTTCATTGTAACGACCTCCGTCGGTGAGGCGCGCCGCTACACGACCCACATCGTTGTTCGCCCACGTACCGTCAGGATTCTTGTCCCAGCTGGTCGGGAAGAGATCGAAGAGCTGGGGAATGGACAAGTGGTACGGCCGCAACCGTTCGGTGATTGCGACGGATGTGTTATTCGAGAGCGACAGCCACTTGTAAGGCTGGAAACCGATCCGGCCTCGGAAAGAATACCGGTCGAACTTGTCGGTAGCAATCTTCAGCGCGCCGTTTTGAAGATCGTATGCGCCTGAGAGGTAGTAGGTCGTTGTTCCGGACTTTCCTGAAAGAGAAAGGTTATGGCGCTGGGAAAACGTTGGGTTGTCGAGGTAGTGCTTGGTCCAGTCGCGGTTCCCCATGTAATCCCAGAGGGAATTGTCTACCGGGTTGATTCGCACCGGATCGGAAGATGCGGGGTTGTCGGATCGTTGTTTTGCCCAGGCGTACTGTTCCGCAGTATAGTTGACATAATCCCACGGTGTGTTGTCAGTCGACGTTTCAAGTGTGCGCATGAAAATGTAGGGGTCAGTAACCTTGTTCGGTAAGACGGTTGGTCGTCCCCAGGAGAAGTTATTGCTGTAGTCGATGTGGACGCCGTCGCGCATTCCATTCTTGGTCGTAATAAGAATGACACCATAAGCTCCGCGCGCACCGTAGATAGCTGCTGACGAGGCATCCTTTAGAACGGATATGGACTTAATGTCGGAAGGCGCAATGAAGTTGAGGTCCTTCGGATCGAGCGGGACGTTGTCGACGAGGATGAGGGGTTCACCACCGTTAATTGAATTAATGCCTCGTATGTTGATGTTAGGTGTACCGCCCGGCTCGCCGCTAAGGAAATCTATATTGAGGTTGGGTATGGTTCCCTGGAGCCCTTGTGCAATGTTCTGGATCGGGCGGGCCTCCAGTACCTTGTTGTCGATGACATCGACAGCACCCGACAGGTTCGCTTTTCGCTGTTCGCCAAACCCGACGACGACAATCTCGTCGAGCGACGTCGAACTCATGGTGAGGGTGATCGCGATGGAAGTTCTTCCGCCAACGGGGACTTCCTCCGTGTTGTACCCGATGAACGACACAACCAGCACATCGTCCGGGTTCGCTTCAAGGGAAAAACGCCCTTCGGCATCCACGATCGCTCCGGTGGATGTCGATTTGATCAATACGCTCGCTCCAATCAACGGCGATCCGTCCGCAGCATCAGTGACGGTACCCTGGATCGTCGACCGCTGCGCCATGGCGCCGGCAACAACACACATCAGCAACACCCCGCCGCTGAGCATACGTTTTCCGCACGCCACAATCTTTCTGTAGAAATATTTCATAGATATGGTGGATTTTGGTTTTCACGGTCGGTCAAATCTATAGGAAGGATTTAAATTGAATGACCATTCAATATAAACTTAACTAAATATTCATATTGTCGCAAATTCACTTAATTTACCCGTGATAATTTTGTAACAAATGGGAAGGACCAGCCTCAAGGAGATCCGTCAACGCGAGATCATCCTTGCTTTCTACACTGTTTCGAAAAAAATCGGATTGGAAAATGCCTCATTGGCGCGTGTGGCATCGCACATGGGGATCAATCCCAGTCTCATTGCACATTATTTCAAGACGCGGGAGGCGCTGTTCGCAGGGCTTATCGCCTTCACGCTGGAACGCTACCGTGATATGTATAACATCAACGGCGGTGAATTCACGACAGCAGCACAGCTCAGGAAACTGATCGACAACCTGTTCTCCCGACGGTGGAACAAGCTGGTCGACGACGGGGTTTTTTACAGCTGTTATGCCTACACGTACCGCCAAAGGAAGATAAAAACCGCGTTTCGGGCGCTCCACGATTCGTTGCGTGCGATGCTTGTCGACGCGCTCAAAAAAGCCCGGTCAAACGGCGTCATCCGGATACGGAATGAGGAGGAGACTGCGGAAATAATTTTCGCGCTGATCGAGGGTGCCTACTACTACCTGGGAATGGTAGAATCGAAGGCCGCTTACGACAAGAAATTGCGGATCCTAAAAAAACAGGCCATCGGCCTGCTGGGACTTTAGGTCTGCCGGTCCTTGTTTCGCGCAACAAGAATGCGCCAGGAAGAGACTCCGGCTATCAGGATCCAGATGAGGTTGACAAAAAGGTTGGGTTGATCATGAACCGCATAGGAAAAGATAACGAGAAAAAGTCCGCCAGCGGCGTTGAGGGCGTGGTACCGCACATGGCTGGCGGTCATCCAGCCCGCGCTGAGAAAAATATAGGCAATGATGTAGAGGGCGACGCCTGCCCACCCCAAAATATTCAACACCAAGGAAGTCATGTATAGAAACGTCAAAATTAATCATTCAGCTATCGCGGCAAACGCCGAAAAAGCCAAGTTACATTCATTTTTGTCCAGACCTCTCCCGCTGCTCCTGAGATGTGTGCTGATCGCCGCCCTGCTGGCGGGGTGCTCGACTTCGGACTCTGTCCGCGCGCCCAGGAAAGCGATTTTTATCATCCTCGACGGGATACCGGCAGACGTCATTGAGTCGCAAGAAACTCCAGCTCTCGACGAGATCGCGTCGAGAGGAGGCTACACCCGGTCGTTCGTCGGCGGCGAAAAAGACGGATACAGCCAGTCGCCCACCATCTCTGCCGTAGGATACAACCATGTTCTGACGGGGGTATGGACGCACAAACACAACGTCTGGGATAATGACATCGAAGCGCCGAATTACAACTACTGGAATATCTTCCGCATTGCAAAAAGTGCCAGGCCCGATATCAATACCGCAATCTTCTCGTCCTGGCTGGACAACCGCACCAAACTTGTTGGCGAAGGCCTGCCCGAGGCGGGCGCCATCCAACTGGATTATTCCTTTGACGGGCTGGAGCACGACACGGTCCGCTTCCCCCACACGGCCGACCGGACCTTCATGCTGGCTATCGATGAAGCCGTCGCCGACGAGGCCGGACGATACCTGCGTGAACAGGCCCCCGACCTTTCCTGGGTGTACCTCGAGTTCACCGACGACATGGGCCACATGTACGGCGACAGCCCGCAGTTCTACGATGCGGTGCGTAAAGCCGACGCACAGGTCGGCCGCATTTGGGACGCCATCAAGTACCGGGAAGAAAATCACGGTGAAGAATGGATGATCGTCATCACCACTGACCACGGTCGTGATGCGGCCACGGGTAAACACCATGGTGGACAGTCGGACCGCGAGCGCACCACTTGGATCGTCACAAACCTCGCCGACCTCAATGATCACTTCAGTCATACGCCGGCAGTAACGGATATTATGCCCAGCATCGCTCGCTTTCTGGAGCTACCCATTCCACCGGACATCTCCGCGGAAGTCGACGGCATACCGTTCACCGGCGACGTGTCGATTTGCAACCTCAGGGCAACCCGATCCGGGAACAACGTCGAACTAACCTGGGACGTACACGATCCATCCGGCGAGCTTGAGGTGTTTCTGTCCACAACCAATCATTTCAAGGAAGGTCAGCCCGACACCTATGAGTCGCAAGGCAAGGTCGCAGTCTCCGAGGGGCGATTTGTTCTCTCCGATAGCCCGGAGGGTTTTATGAAGATACACGTTACGGCGCCCTACAATGAGGCGAATGTTTGGGTGGAATGACGTGTTGAAGTGCTGCCGTTTGGTGGTGTCATTAGTGTTTGGTAATTGGTAATCGGTACCACCGATCACCGATTACTGATCCCTGATCATTCGATGGGGGAAGTCTGAGGACGCACAGCCGTCGGGGAAAGTTTAGGGACGCACAACAGTGCGTCCCTACATTACACTTTCCACGATTACCACTTATTTCTCACCATTCACTTCCCGTTCGCCTCTACATGCTTTCTAAAATTATCCAATATCGCCTGCCAGCCGTCGCGTTGCATGTCGATGGGGTTTTGGTCTTCGGCTTCGAAGGTTTGGGTGACGGTCGTGGTGTTGCCGTCGCTCTCGAAGAGTACGTCTACCTTTCTTCCATCGTCCATGGTATAAGCTATGCGTTTGTGAGGCTGCACATCGGTATAAACTCCGGTGAAATCGAAGCTTACGCTTCCATCCTTTGCAGCCATTGTAGTTTTAAATCGCCCGTCCTTGCGGAGGTCGTTTTCCGCGTACGGTGCGTGCCAATCGTCTGACGCGTGTGCCCACTGCGTAATGTGTTCCGGCTCAGCGTAATATTTCCATACCTTGTCGATGTTCGCATTAACGGTTGTCCTAACAGTAATTGCGGTTCTAGATGTCTTCGTGCTCATGATCTTTCTTTTTGATAGTGAACAATTTCAACTGATAATTAACTGACTGTTGATACGACAAACATAGCCCAAAGGATCCATCCGGCTATAGGGAAAAGGCGACAATAAAGGAGGGAGAATGCGACAAAAAGGTCCGACCTGTCGATCAGGCAGTGACCTTTTCACCGATGAAGTGGTTCCACAGAATGTGTAGCCCGAGAATGTGATTTATCAGCGCGTCCTTCCGCACGAGAGAAACCGGATCGTTATCGCACTGGTACGCTTCGACGAAAGCCATCAGGCGCTTCGCGTCAAAGAGTCCGACACGCTGAACCATATCTTCATTCATAAACGCTCGAATCAGCGAACTGAGCGCCTGTTTTTTCCTGTTGTCCGTATGCCCTGGCGGCGCCATGAATGCGAATTTCTCGCGTTTGTATAGTACGTCGGGCAAAATATTCTTCATAGCCTCCCTCAACACCCATTTTTCGACATTACCATGGATTCGATAATGCGGAGGTACCCATTTAGCAGCGTCTGCAACATGGTGGTCAAGGAAGGCTGGCCGCGATTCCATCGAATTGGCCATATCCACCCGGTCGCCTCCCCAATTCAGGATCTGGCACTCCAGCATGGTCTTGATCCAGGTGTATTGCGCCTTGTCGAGAACATGTCGGTCTTTCAATTGTCTCGTGTCAAAAGATTCGGCAAGGGCAGTGATGGGATCATAGTCATTAAGTTCGTCCTGCACATCGTCTTGAAGAAGTGGCCTGGCCAATGCCAGTGTTTGAATCCATGGTTGGATCCACGAAGGCGTGAAGCCACAAACGTCGTCCATAGCAGGGTGGTTGACAACTTGCTCTGACAAGATTGCTCCCCGGAACAGACTGTTGTTCCTGTCCATAAGCCGTGCCCACGCTTCAACTTCCTGCTTGTTGCGTCCGCTCATTCCAAAACGAAGCATATCGCGTTTGAACGCGGGGTAGCCGCCATACAGTTCGTCAGCTCCTTCGCCGGTCACTACTACCCGGTATCCGCATTCATTAACGCGTCTGCTCATACACCACTTAGCCACACCCAACGTGTTGTAAAAGGTGCGTTCGGCATGCCATAGCGTGGTGACGTAGTTTTCGCCGTAGAGTTCATCGGCGCCCAGGCTGATCTGTTCGTGGTCGGCGTGTACCTTGGCGGCCATTTCCTTTGCGATAGCAGATTCATCATAGGCGTCATGATCGAAGCTTATCGTGAATGCCTTGACGGGTGATTGTTGCATCGAAGAGGCAAGTCCAAGCATGGAACAACTGTCTATGCCTCCGGATAGATAGCAACCCACGGGGACGTCGGCCTCAAGTCGCAATGCCACGGCCTCTGCCAGCTTGTCGCGGGTGCTGGCAATATGCCGATCCGGGGGAATGGAAAGGTCGCGGTCCCCTTCCGCGGGGAAATTTACGTCCCAATATTTGTGCTTGCTGAGTTCGAGACGGTCACCATAGGCCTGAACGACGAGCATGTACCCCGGCTCGACCGCGTGAATGTCTTCATAAGCCGTAGTGCCGGGTACCATGGTGTGCATCAATTGATGAAGCACAGCCTTCTTCGAGAAGGTTGCCGCGATGTTTGGGTTTGCAAGCAGCGCTTTTATTTCAGAACCCCAGTAGATGCCGTTATCGTGGAAATGATAGAACAAGGGTTTCACACCGAACCGGTCGCGCACCAGTATGAGCCGGTTGTTACTTCCATCGAAAAGGACGAACGCAAATTCGCCGCGGAGTTGTTCTACGAAGTCCAACCCGCGTCGTTCGTACAGGGGTAGTGCAATTTCGCTGTCAGATTTCGTACGAAATTGCGCGCCATCCAGCCGAAGGTCAGTGCGAATGCGCTTGTAGTCGTAGAATTCGCCATTAACCGTGAGAACATTGGATCTGTTAATGCTGTACAGGGGTTGGTCCCCCGTCTGCAAGTCGATAATCGAAAGCCTTGCATGTGCCATCGCCAATCCTCTCTCATCGTCGAAATGAAATCCATATCCATCCGGCCCGCGGTGGTGAAGCGTTTTGATCATATGTCTTACCACTTGCCCATTGTCAGAGCTCACACCTGGTCTCCAGTATCCTGCAATTCCGCACATAAGCTTTCATCTTTAATTAAGTGTCTCAAAAGGCATTGGTTAACCTGCCTTGAAAACGATTATCGTACCGGGATTTCCTTCTCTGGCAGGCGGTCGAATCTGTTCAACACGGAGATGAACAGGGCTTGTCGTATAAATACCGCGCCGTGTGCCTGCGTGAAGTAGAGATTGTGATGCGTTTCATCAAGCTTGGAGTCGAGTTCATCGAGCCGCGCCAGGGGATGCAATACGACCGCGTCCTTTTTCAGCTTGGAATTTTCGTCCAGCTTGAAGCGTGAGTCCAGCGACTTATAGCTATCACCCAGAAATGCAATTGAATTCATATAAATCACGTCCAGATCGCCAATGACGTGGTTTATGTCATTAGTCACTGTGAACGGTACGCCAGACTGCCGTAGCAACGCATTGAGTTCTTCTCCCAGGGGGTCGGCCAACTCGGACACGATTGATATTTTCTTGATGTTTTCTTTGAAAAAGAGCGACATCTGCAGGAACGAGTTCACGGCGCGCATGCTCCCTGGCGTGCCCAGGATACCCAGGTGGATGCGTTCCTTCTCAGGAACAGTGGCTTTCAGATTGGGTTTCCATTTCAATATTGCAAACCAATCCGTAAGCGCCTGTGTCGGGTGTTCCCCCGAACCGTTTCCCGCGTTGATCAGTGGGATGCGCAAGTTTCGCATGATTTCCTCAAGGGAGTTGGTCTTAGTATGCCGCATTACTACCACATCCCCGTAGGCGTTGAACATTTCGCCGATGTCAGACAGGGACTCCCCTTTCGCCACTCCGGTACTTTGTCCTTCCGGAATGCTCAGGATCTTCCCGTCGAGCCGCACTACGGCACTTTCGAAAGAGAGTCTCGTTCTTGTGCTCGGTTCAAAAAAAGCAGTGATGACGATCTTCCCGTCCAATGGATGGCTCTTGGCGATTTCCGTAGTCTCAAGCAGTGCAGCAAACTTGCATATTTCTATAACAAGCTCTTTGTCGAACTGCTGAACGGAGAGAATCGATTGTCCGACAAGACGCTTAAGTACATCGAGGGTGATGAAATCTTCTCGGATTAGCCCTGACGCGTCCAGGTTGAGTCCATTGGAGGTCAGGGGATCGAGCTCTGGTTTCTTAACATTTGCGGTTAGCTTTTCTGTTACCATACGCGTTGTTTTATAAAGTCAACTATGAGTAATACAATCATTACGATCACGGATGCCGAGATGAGCCCGAGCGATATCATGATCATGATTTCTACGAACAATTCAGGGAAATGCATAAGCTTGAGTTTAGGCTCTTGTCAGTGCAGTTTTTTCGTCCAGTTTGTCCCAATCAAATTTTGCCGGATACAGGTGGGTAAATAACACGACGACAATCATCGACGTGGCGGCGCCGACAAGGGACGCTGAATACCATCCTACCGTGAAATAAAAGATCATACCTGTAACTGATCCCGCGATCATTCCCGCAATTGCACCACGGGTATTTGCCTTACGCCAAAACAAACCCGTTGCGATGGGCCAGATGGTACTCGCCACCAGCGGGCCAGCAAAGAACAGGACGTCAGCAAGCGTGCCGATGCGGGGAAGGCACACAAGCCAGGCGACAAATCCCAATACCAGCACGATGCGTGAGGATGCCTTGCGCAAGTGCCCATCCGATGCATCAGGTTTTATCATTTTTTTGTAGATGTCCTGCGTGATGAGATCCGATGTTGATGCCAGAAGGCTGTCAAGGCTTGAAGCGAGGGAACAGAAGAACACCATGAACACTACAATAGTCCCGGCCTCCCCCAGCACATTCGCGGCTACGAGTGGTCCCACCATGTCAGGCCGGGTAATGTTGATGCCCAACGATCCGCTAGCCAGTGCAATAAACCCGGCTGCAACGGGTACCGGCAACCAAATCAGTCCGCCCAGCAGATAAGCGCGTCGTCCAGCCTTTTTACTCATGGCAAAGACGCGACTCCACCAGACATTGCTGTGAAAGACTTCTCCTACGCCAAAAAGCAAGTTGTTAAACACAGCCATTATCGAGGCAGGAAGGATAGCGCTCAGCAACATGGGCTTGTCCGTGCGCAAGTCGGAATAAATCTCATTGAAGTCAACGATTTGAAACACCGCCACGCCGATGATCACAATGCCGATCAGAATGAGCAACGATTGTATATAGTCGGTACCGATGACAGCGTAGAGACCACCGAACAACGTGTACGCGACACAAACAAACAGGATAACACTCATGCCAATCTCGTAGGGTATGCCTGAGATCGCATTCATCAGTATGCCGCCCGCCATTCCCATACTAATCAGCCATACAAACCCATAGAAGATGCTGATCAGAAGGAACAGGATCCATGCAGGCTTTCCATACCGCAGCCGGATGAAGTCGCCACTTGTATAACCCATGGGCATCAGTGCACGAATTCGTTTGGCAAGTGGCGCGAAAAGCAGCAAGCCCAATGCAGCAGTAGAGTAAGCGATCATTCCCCAGATGCCGAGTTCGAGGGCAAACTGCGGCGCAAGCATGGTGGTGTTCGAGGTAACCCAGGTAGCCATTACTGTTGCCGTTCCCAGGGCAAGACCTACCCTTCGCCCGGCAAGCATGTAGCCGTCCATCGACTTTGCGCGACGACCCCAGTAGTATCCGAGGCCTATCCATAACACGCTGAGTCCTGCAATAACGATCCACCCGTCCTCAGGTGAAATAATGTATGATTGATGCTCCATGTGGGGATTGCTACTGTGCGTCTTTCGCAGTTCCTTTTACTACTAATGCAACGGTTAGTAAAAACACGACGGCACCGAGCCCTGCCAGTGTAAATGCAAGTTGGAGTGAATAATGTTCTACCGTCAACGTAATCGGTTCCGACCAACTTCCGCTATTTGAACGTAGCCGATAATAGTAGACGCCATTGGGTAAGCCCGAGACAAACGTGGCACGGTCGGGGCCCTGGTAAATCGTTATAGGGTGTTTGAAATCGTGAGTGGTCGACTGTTGAACCTCATAAACCGCATCGCTTGCAACCGACCGCCATTGAAGGCGTACATGACCGTCATGCGTTGTGCGCTTGTCCTGCCCCCTGAATGCAGGGCGCTCCTGAGCAACCGAAGACAGCGATGATACGAGAAGTAAAACCAGACTGAATTGCCAGCCGGCAAGAGTGCTTGTCCGATATGGAAATGTCATTAGGCTATTCCCCTAAGCCTCAAGAATTTCGGCCGCAAATCCAGCGAAGCGGCCAGTTTCTGAACAGTTTCAGCAGCGTGTTCTGGCGTGACCAAATACAGGACTCCCCTCATTCGTCTTGCATGAACGGAAAGCAAACGCCATCGATTGCCGACAGCTTCCGGGTCTAATTGCGCTTCGCTCACTATTTCAAATACATACACGCCATTACCATGTTCACCGACAATATCCGGAACCACGCCCTCGTCCTGATCATCCCATTTCACTCTCCCGGGCAGAGTATAAGCGGGACTGTTTGCTTTGACGGACGAAAAGCCCTGTTCCCGAAGGTAGGTCACCACAGAGTGAACAATTTGTTCGTAAAGCGACCCGTCTACGCTGTTGGTGGTCTCCATATACCGCTGGATGCGTTTGAAATTCAATTTTCACAAGAAATTAGTTTGTATGCAACACAATTTCGGAAAAAGTGCCGTTGACAATATGTCATGCTCAAGAATATCAATTAAATAGCCCAGACAGAAGGCCATTTATGTTGTATAGGAACTATATGAATCTGATTTTGGATTACTCCTGCGGTGAGATAGGCTCTTCGATGACGAGAAGCGGAGATGCGTCCACGCCGCGAATATCGAGTGCCTCAATCAACAAGCTCAGCGATGCCTTTAACTGCTGCACCTCGTGCGGCGGAAGTTTTGCAAGGCCGCGGGAGAGTTTTTCATGTAAGAGGTCTGGAGTCTTCTCTAGAACCTTCGATCCGCTCGAGGTCAGGGCAAGGTAGGTCACACGTTTATCACCCTGCTTCGGTAACCGTGCGATGTATCCTTTCTTTTCCAAACGGTTTATGATGCCCGTTACGGTACTGGAGTTCAGACTTAGGTATTCGGTGAGTTCCTTGTGCGTAGACAAATAGTTTTGCTTCGTTCTCAGAAACCCCAGGCAGAGCAACTGTGGGATACTTATCCCAAATTCTTTGAGAATGCGTTTTGATTCCAGATTTATTGATCGTACGATCTTGCGGATGTCGATAATAATATCCTTGTACTCGGAGTTCACGTCGCCCTATGCACTATGATCATCTGCAAATATGCAAAATTATTCAGCGCGCTATGGGCTCTAAAATCGATCCGTAGGTATAAAAACGTAATTATAAAAAAAGGTGTGTAAGCTATTTAATCCTTCTGAACATCCTCTCCCACCGGATCTTCTCCAGGAGTCCGGCTTCCCGGTCGATTGAAAGCCAGGTGAACAACGGCTTACCCACGATATGATCTTCGGGAACGAATCCCCAGTAGCGGGAATCCAGTGAATTGTTTCGGTTGTCGCCCATCATGAAATAATAATCCTGACGGAATGTGTAAGTGTCGACCGCCGTACCATCGATAACAAGGGCGTTGTCGGCAACCTGAACATCATCATGATGTTCATACAAACGTATCGTCTCACCGTACAACGCCAACGTCGAGTCATTGACTTCGATCGTCATTCCTTCTCGCGGGACAGTGAGCGGACCGTAGTTGTCGGCATTCCATGAATTGCTTTTGGCCGCCGGAAAGATGTCGGGATCGGGATCGTCGCCGGTCGTGTAGTCGATGATCACAGCTTCCACAAAGGGTGCCTCTTCCAGATGCCGGCGTTGCTCGTCGGTCAGGAACATGCGATAAACCACCTTGTTCTCGCGGGTATGACCTGCGAGATAGTAGTCGTCTGAGTCGAGTCCGAGCTTCTCGAAGTGGAATTGATTGATCGCCTGTCCGGCCCTGACAAGATAGCTGAACTTCATCTCGGGTGGTGGTTCCAGCGTTGTTCCATTCACGCTCAGTACCCGGTCTTTGATCTGTATCACATCGCCGGGTATTCCGACACAGCGCTTCACGTAATACGTCTTCAGATCGATGGGCCGCTCAATGCCATCGTTCATACGCAAGTCGGGAACGTTGAACACAACAACATCTTCCCGCTGAACGCTACTGATCCCAGGCAGCCTCCACGACGGCAACTGGATCCAATCGAGATACGAAGGTATATCCGTTCCCCAGAACGTCTGATGTGTCAACGGCACCTGGAGTGGGGTCCTTGGCGTGCGCGGCCCATAGTGCAGCTTACTGACAAACAGGAATTCATCGACCTGGATCGTGTTTTCCATGGAAGGCGTGGGAACGACGAAAGCTTCCACTGCCGACCATCGTATCAAAGTGGCCACCACTACAGCGAAAATGACGGAATCGCGCCACTCACGCGCGACTGACTTCGGTTTTCTGGGCCGGTTATGTCGAAAGAGGCTCCATTTCATACGGCGCTTTTTGCCCTAGTTGGTTGCCACTTTGAGTCGGGAATTACAGGCTAGTGCTTTTTTGATTCCAGGATGATATTGCCCGGGACGAAAAAGTCGCGCAGGGCGCGCATCGCAGCGTGGTACCCGCACATTCCGTGCACACCCCCTCCCGGCGGGGTTGACGAAGAGCATATATAAAGATTACCTGACGACGTGCGGTAGGGCGACCGCCGTAGTGCCGGCCGCGTGAAGATTTGGTCCACCCGGAATGCGCCTCCGTTGATGTCTCCGCCGATGTAATTGGCATTATACGCTTCGAGGTCTGCAGTATTCATCGTATGTCGCGCTATGATGAGATCGCGAAAGCCCGGTGCAAAGCGCTCCACCTGCGCTTCCACTGCGATGGTCATGTCGACGGTAGAGCCGTGGGGAACGTGACAATAGGCCCACGCCGTATGTTTTCCTGCCGGGGCGCGTGTGTCGTCAAAACGACTCGGCTGAGCGAGCAGCACAAAAGGCCGTTCGGCATGGTGGCCCGCCCATGCTGCGTGTTCCGCAGCCGCGATTTCGTTGAACGTTCCGCCGATGTGCACCGTGCCGGCCTGTTCGCATGCGGGCGAACGAAAAGGTATCGGTCCGGCTAACGCCCAGTCGATTTTGAAAACACCCGGGCCGTACCGGTAGCGTTTCAGTTGCCACTTGTAAATAGACGTAAACTTGTGCCCGGCGATCTCAAGCAACTGTCTTGGCGTTACGTCGAACAACACCACACGTGAGGACGGAAGTTGGTCGAGCGACTTTACGCGTACGCCCGTTTCAATCTTGCCGCCAAGAGACAAGAAATACGATGCCAGCGCATCAGCTATCTGCTGAGAGCCGCCTTTGGGAATGGGCCATCCGCGCAGGTGGCCCGTGGCGAGCAATACCAGTCCGATCGCGGCCGTCGCCGTATGCGAAAGTGGCATGATCGAATGCGCGGCCATGCCTGCCCAGAATCCTCTTGCCTTTTCCGTGCGGAAGCCTTTCGAGATTGCCTTTGCTGACCTAAGTGCCTGCAGGCCGAAGCGGATCATCTTCGATGGATGATCCAATATCCTCAAGGGTCCAAGCACATGATCGGCGATTTCTGGCCAGTCGCGCACCACCGGATCAATGAGATCCCGGTATGGAGTAGCATCCTCGCCCAAGTGCTGCGCCGTGTCTGCAAGTGATCGTGTGAGGAGGGCTGCAGTTCCATCGTCAAAAGGGTGTGCCGCGGACGCCGGTGGGTAGATGAACTCCAGGCCGTGTTCCTTAAGCGGAAGTGTCGTGAAGAAGGGCGATGCTACCGCCAGCGGGTGAACGGCGGAACAGACATCGTGATAGAATCCGGGCTCGGTCAGTTCTGCCGTACGGGCACCTCCGCCCACCGTATTTGCTGCCTCGAGTAGCAACACCGAAAGTCCCTCCCTTTGGAGGGTTATCGCCGCAGCCAGGCCGTTGGGACCAGCACCAACAACAACGGCATCATAATCCATGCCCGGCGTCCTCGTCATGGAGTGATCTCCCCCTCTCCGCGGGGCTCCCGGCTGTGCTTTCGGGACAAGGCCATACAGGGCCCGCTAGAGTTTCAGAATCTGGCCAGCGTGTTGCTTCGTGTCGACGTTATCGATAATCTCAATGATCTTCCCGTTCTCGTCGATAATGAATGTCGTACGCGCCGTACCCCAGTACTTGGTTCCGTTCCTTTCCTTTTCAACCCAAACGCCGTAAGCCTTGTTGATCGACTTGTCCGTATCCGCTACGAGGGTAAACGGCAGGTTGTATTTTTCCTGGAACGCCTTGTGTGAAGCTTCATCGTCGCCACTTACCCCGAGTACCTCATAGCCGGCTTGCGTCAGCGGGTCAATGTTGTCGCGAAGATTGCACGCCTGCATGGTACAGCCCGGCGTGTCGTCCTTGGGATAGAAATACAGGATTACCTTTTTGCCGCGGTAATCACTGAGCGTCACCTTCTTGCCGTCCTGATCATTTGCGGTAAAATCGGGAGCCGCATCCCCCACTTTAAGTTTGCCTTGCGAGAAACCTTCCATAGCCATCAGCATTAGTACGAGAATAACCTTGCCTTTCATAGCGGTTGTTTTTTTGAAGTGAGAAACACGTTCTGGCGGCTGCCGCGGAGCACCGAAGTTACGAAAAAATTAATCATTCATAGCTCGGGATCCGTATGGACCGTTCGATAAAGCTCTCCTTCGACAGGCCCTCCCTCGACGACCTGTAAGCCCTATAGGATCATCAGGAAATTCACCACACGCTTGGCAAGTACCGGAACTTCAACCCGCCTGCCCGGCTAATGTACACCAAATTGTATCGCTTTAGGTTGGACAGTCGGACAGGCACTTCAACACTTCAACACTTCAACACTACCAAGAGGCCAAGGGCCTGCTTTACGGCAATCACCCAAAAAGCACCCATGCCACCACCAACGTAACCATCACGTTAAATACCTGGGCGATGACGAAGGCGTAGAGGGGTTTGCGACTGTTGTTCAGGAAGAGGTCGGCAAAGCGCGTCTCAAGACCTATGCTGGTGAAGGCGAGGACAAACCACATCGTTTGAATAGTCTTCAGACTTCCCGACACGTTGGAGACCGTTTCCGGAGAGAGCAGGAAGGAAAAGACGAGTGACGCCGCGACAAATCCGAGGACGAATTTCGGGAAGCGATCCCAGATAACGCCAAGGTTCGGTTTCTCTACGTTAGACGGTTTTTCACCTTTCCCTGTGTAGGTCCAGTAAATACTGATCGCAAACGCTGCAATTCCGAGCATTACGTTCTGCGAAAACTTCACGATCGTGCTCACCTTCAAGGCCGTTTCGCCCACAAGCGTTCCCGAAGCGACTACGGCGCCCGTAGTGTCGATGCTGCCACCGAGCCACGCGCCAGTCACCTCCTGGCCAAAGTTGAAGTAGTTGGCGATCATCGGCATGAAGATCATCATCGGGATCGCGATGATCAGCACCAACGAGATCACATAAGATAGTTTGCGCGTATCGCCCTTTATCGCCCCGGCGGTCGCGATAGCTGCAGACACACCACAGATAGACACGGCGCTGGAGATCATCATTGTCATCTCATCGTCCAGTCGAAATTTCCGGCAGACCCACCACGCAAAATACCATACGACGAGCACGACGATAGATGCCTGTACAAGACCAAGTGAGCCCGATTCCAGTATGTCCGAAAAGATAATCCGTGTACCAAGCAGGACGAGGCCGATCTTCACAAACAACTCGGTGGTAAGCATCGAGCGAAACCATTCCGGAAGCCGGAAAAGGTTGCCTATGAGAAGTCCGATAGACAAGCTAAAGATCACGGCCTCCAGGTTGAAGTCGCGAACTGCCCTATTGCCCTCAATGATAAGCGCACACAATGCCACCGCGTACACGACCGGAAAGACACCGAGAAAATGGCGGAGGGTTTTCCCTGTCATCACTATACCGATGGCAGCTGCCACACCGATGAAAAGAAATTGAACCAGCATGGCCCAAAGGTTCTCACGTCCAAATACAGTTCCACTCAGCTGTTGCCAGGTGTCCCAGGTGAAGTTGGGCGCCGGTACAACGAACCACAAAAGTGATAATACGATGATCAGGAATCCGAGAATTACTGACACCCAATCTTCATGAATTGGAAATACGGAACGCCGTTCCGACTGAACGGCAGTTTGGACAGAATCTTCCATCAGGCAGGTAATTTCACGTGCACATCGGCCATTCAGAACGGCCTTAAAGGGCGTTCAATATAAAAATATCCGTGTAATACCAACAGGATAAATTAAACAGATGTGCGTCATCGCAGCACCTCTTGCCATCAAGGCGCCGCATCATCCAAGCCGGCAACCACCTCGTTGTAATAATCGATGGTCTCCAGCACCGAAGGGAGATTGCTTGGAACCGTTTCGGCATCGCGTTCGATGTAGATGTGGCCAGAAAAGTTTTGTCGTTTCAACTCTGCGAATATGGCAGGGAAGTCTACCACGCCAGTGCCTACTCGCACGTCCTGAATGTTGGGATTGTCGTACTCGGCGATATCCTTTAAGTGTATGCCCATAATATGACCCGCCAGCCGCTTCACACCGTCGAGTGGATTGACGCCGCTCTTCGGCCAGTGGCCGAGATCTGCGCATGCACCAAAATTCTTGCGCCCTTCGATAGCAGCGAGCACTGAGTCCGGATGCCAGTATTGGCTAACTCCTCTCCAGTGTTCATGAATCGCCATTCGAAGGTCATACACGTCGAGAAGGCTGTCGATACGATCGAGCATAGACACAGGTGGCTCACCTGTGACATACGACACGCCAAAGAACTTCGCCACGTCGAACTGACGCTTCCACGATTCGATCGTCCTGTCGCCGCCAACGTACATCGACTCCATGCGCAAGCCCCTTTCGTCAAGCATCGACCGGACCTTTGCGAGTCCGGCGTTCGACAAGGTTCCAATCAGCGAGTCGCCCAACTCGGGTCCCGCGTTGAAAAATGTAACGCCTTCAACGTAGTCGACACCGCTACTGTCGATCTTGTCGAGCGCGTCAGGTAGGTTGAATGTGTGGAAGGTCCAGAAGGCGATACCGAGTTTCCAGTCCGGTGCCGGCGATTGTGTCGATGTCGAATCAGTCGAGGTCCGCCCGGAACACGCGGCCAGGAAGGCGACAACTATGACGAGGAACGTTTGTATCGTCTTTTCTTTAAAAGCATTTCCCATGATTTAGTGTATTAGCTATGTCATTAGTTTGAGGTGTTGCAGCCAAACCTTCTGTGCATCTCCCTCTGCCTCTGCATCTGCATCTATTTCTTCCGCCAATGCTTATCTGCAAAATTCATAAACTGTTCCCAGTCGTATGCAGTCAAGTCGTGCTTGCCGGCGCGTATGTGATATCCGATCGTCCCCTTCTGCACAGGTTGATCAACTGCGGGCATTTTACTTGTACCTAACCCCATCACGCCATATAGCTTGTAGACTGGTTCTGCATAAACAGCGCTGAGGAACTCACCTTCCGGATCCGCCCAAAGATCTTCTGCTGCACTCGCTACGTATAGTGGTCGCGGCGCGACCATCGCCAGAAGCATATGTTGGTCGAACGGAAGATCATTCACCCTCCCTGCGAATGACTTGTATACACTGCAAAACCAATGGGGGAATCGGGTGGTTATCTGTTCCAGGCTTTCTCCCTTCTCATTACGCGTTAATGCTGCGCCACCTTCGCCCGACTCATTTGAAATGACGATAGCAAACCTTTCATCTGTGGCGCCTGCCCAAAGTGCTGCCTTTCCGAGCCGCGAATGGCCTAATACCGCTACCTTTGACGCATCCACGTCGGAATCGGTCGCGAGGTAATCCATCGCACGCTGAAGGCCCCACGCCCACGCTGCAATAGCACCCCACGAACTTTCCGTTCGCTTGCCCTTGTCAAGGAGTCCGTGAACCCCGTTGGCGAAACCATCATCAAAATCGGGATCCAGGTCACCATAATATATGGTAGCCACGCCATATCCCCGCTCCAGAATCCGCTCAATGGGCCAACGCGATGTGCGCACCCCCCGCGAGGCTTCCGTGGCGCGGTTGTTCTCTACACCGAAGGCCTCGTTTTCATTGACCCAGTTCGGTGTGATCAGGATGCCCGGATCGGATGATACGGTTTGATTGCCGTAAAAGTTCATACCGAGAAATACGGGGACGGGCGACTTGGCGCTCATCGGAAAGTACATCAGGATGTCCATCCAAACGGACGTATCGGCCGCGAAAAAGACGCGCACCTGTTTGCGGACGGCCTTCCCACCCAGAACGTTGCGATCATTGGAAAGCATGCGGTACGAGAGTTCGGGAGGTGCTGGCGAATACCCGTACATCAGCCGGCTGAACGCTTCGCGGATCTCGGGACGACGTATCTGCTCCCACTCATCGACCGTCTTCACGCGGACGCCCCGGTCGAGTTTTAATACATCGGGAATGTTTTTCTTCTGGGCTGATGAAGTCAAGGGAAAAAGAGACGCCATGATCAGGGAAACAGCAATAACGTTGCGCATGGATTTTCTATTCTGAGGGACGGCTACACAAAGTAAAAAGGTTTGGCCGCCGGTACAAGTCCCGTTTCCGGAATTCCGCGACCGGTCTATGAAAGCCAAATGAAAGTTCATAATATTGACAAAGCCCCTCGTCACAAATGTGCAAATTGCACGCAACCCCCAAACTCATGAACCGCATTTTTCCCCTCTTGTGCTTTGGCCTGCTAATAGGATGTTTTTCCTGTCAGCAGGAGAACAATACTGCTAGCGCACGTGTGTCCAAGGTAATCATTGGGTATGCGCCGGGGTTCCGCGGCGCGCTGGATGTCGAGACGATCCCCGCGGAAAAGGTGAGTCATATCAACTACGCCTTCGTCGACGTCAAAGACAGTATGGCGTGGCTTACGAACATAGCCACTGACACGATCAACTTCCGTAACCTCGTCAAGCTGCGCGAAAAGAACCCGGACCTGAAAATTCTGATTTCCATCGGTGGCTGGAGCTGGAGTGAGAACTTTTCCGATGCGGTCCTTACGCCGTCATCGCGCAGGAAGTTTGCCGAAACCAGTGTAGCGATCGTGGAGAAGTACGATCTGGATGGAGTCGATATCGACTGGGAATATCCAGGGTTTAAGGGCGAGGATAATGTATTCAGGCCGGAGGATCGCGAGAACTTTGTATTGATGTTTCAGGCGCTTCGGCATGAGTTGGATCGTCTGTCGGAGGAGACGGGAAAGATCCTGCTTTTGACCACCGCCGTCCCTTGCTTTTCAGAGTTTCTGGAACGTAACGATATGGGTGCCGCAGCGCAGTACCTGGACTACGTCAACCTGATGGCGTACGACTTCTATGTCTCCGGGCCTTTCGCAGGACATCACAGCAACCTGTATCACAGCGAAAGCTATGAAGCCGAACAGTCTGCCCATCGCGCCGTCACCGAGTACGTTGCGCAAGGTGTTCCGGTCGAAAAGATCGTCCTCGGCGTCCCCTTCTATGGAAGAAGCTGGTTTATGCAAACGGCCGACAACCATGGGATCAATCGGGCGATCGAATCGGTCACCCGCGGCGGCGGCTACACCTTCATTCGCGACAGCATGATGATCCGACCCGGATTCGTAAGACATTGGGATGACAAAGCCAAGATGCCGTATCTTTTCAATGAGGAGACAAGGCAGCTCGTCACCTACGACGATGAAGAGTCACTTAGGATCAAATGCGACTACGTGATCGAAAACAACCTCGCGGGCGTAATGTTCTGGCAATTTGCGAGCGATCCAAAGGGCTATCTCCTGGACGCTCTTAACGAAAAAATCGCACCCTGATGCAGGTATACAACGAGCTTCCCTCCCAGCGGCTGCATTCAGTCGACATTCTCCGGGGTCTGACGATACTGCTGATGGTATTTGTCAATGAAGTGGCGGGAATCCGGAACATCCCCGAATGGCTGCGACATGTAGCGCCGGGTGTAGATGGAATGACGATTGTCGATTGGGTCTTCGCCGGCTTCCTCTTCATCGTAGGAATGGCTATCCCGCTCTCGCTGAACAACAGGATCCGCAAGGGCGACAGTCTCCTGAAACTCCAGGGACACATTCTCGTTCGGACACTCGCACTTCTCGTGTTGGGTGTCTTCATGGTAAACGCCGAAGGAGGTTATAACGAAGAGGCGATGGGCATGCGGATAGGCGTTTGGTCGCTCCTGTTCTATCCGTGCGTGATCCTCGTGTGGAATGTATACACTTTCCAAAACAAGGCGTGGGCTTGGTTGTTGCGCGGAATCGGCATTGCCGGACTGATTGCGCTAGCCCTCATCTATCGCGGTGGCGAGGATGGCACGCAATACCTGCAACCGCGCTGGTGGGGTATCCTGGGACTTATTGGGTGGGCCTATTTGTATACGTGTATCCTTTACCAGCTATGTCGCGGAAACCGGTATGCGTTGCTCGCTATGGTGGGTCTGAGTATCCTGGTGTATGCAGTTGGCCGCTCTTCGGTCTCAGAAGGCAGCGTGTTGCTGAGCTGGACGCGCTCGCAGGCTGGCAACGCTACGCATACAGGTATCGCCCTCTGCGGCGCCATTTTGACAATCATCTTTTTCGATCAGAAGCACCAGCGCCCGTTGATGCAACGTCTCAACGAAGCGTTGGGATTCGCTGCAATACTCTTCCTGGCAGGATGGATCCTTCGTCCTTACTATCACATCGGGAAGATCGGAGCGACGCCTTCGTGGGGATTGTACTGTTCCGTAATTGCCATCATTGCATTCATCTTCCTGTATTGGCTCACCGATCTGAAAGGCATTACCCGTTGGGCCCGGTGGCTTCAGCCCGCGGGATCAAATCCACTGCTCACGTACATTATTCCTTTCATCATGTGGGCGACCTACCGCGTATTTCATTACTATCCCCTCCCCGACGCATTGCGGACGGGTGCAACAGGCGTCATTTACTGCATCCTGTATGCAGTGGCCGTAGTATGGATCGTGAAGTGGCTGAACCGAATCCGCATCCGGTTGCAACTGTAGTGGCTATCGGCCACCCATGTTGAGCAGTCGCGGTCCTGTACCCAGTTCATCCATTATAGATTGCCGAAGGGCACGTGCGCTGTTGGCGAGCACCTGAAAATTAAACTCTGCACGAGGACCCTTGTACGGATAATGGGTTATCTCCTGGCTCACCGCCACAATTTCGTCGAGTCCATCCTGCAGCATATACACGACTTCCGGCGTCCGGAACTCGCCGCCGCGCATGTAGATGCGATGAGCAAAGTAAGCCTTGGCGCTGGCCCGATACAATCGCGAGGCCATTTCCGTTCTGCGCATGGTTTCGATGAGACGGCTGTATTGCTCCGCGTTTCGGATATGGGGCTTGGCGCGGAGGACATCCTCCAACGCACTCTGTGCGACCCGTACCGCATAGTCTTTTTCGGCGACTATGCTTCTCAGGTAATCGACGTTCATCAGCTCACGGTCGTCGAGCCAACCGTTTTCGAACACCTGCGGTATCTCAGCTGCTATGGCGCCACCTGGTCGTTTGAGTTCGCGTGGAGCCAGGTGATTGGTCACATCCATCCAATAGTGGAACGTTTTGTTGACGTCGTGGTCGACGGTGTATTCCATGCTGCGCTGCCACTTGCCGGGGTTCATGGTGATGTACGAAGCTTCATTCGAGAAAGAGACCGTCGAACGACTTGCCACGGGAAGTCCGAGGGTGTACATCATGGAACTGATGATGTCGTAACTCTTTCGAAACGCCGGCTCGATATATGGTCCGGCCTGCTCACCGTACTTTTGCGACACGAACTCGTGGTATACCTTGTCGATGTTCATCCAGGGGTCGTCGGAAGCGCGTTTGAGCGCATACAGGTTGATCTCGCACGGGCCATCGATGATCGACGACTCGTAAAACCTGTCTGTGCGCGCGACATACCCCTCAATGTTCGGTTCCGAAAGGTATTCTTTCCACCGCTTAAGGTGAACCTCAGGAAGCATGCTTGCGAGGATGCCTTGTCCGTTGTACTCATGTGCCGCATCAAATTCCACGATAACCGGATATTTCCGGATGCTGTCACTGATAGTCGACAGGGGGTGTGTGAGTAGGAATGCCTGCTCTGCTTCGGTGATCATCACCGTGAGCGCGGGATGCCGCATCTGTCGAACGGCGCTTACCAGGAGCGAAAACTGGCGGGCATCGCTAACCGCAGCGCGGATGCAAAGGTCGAGGTCATGCTCGTCAATGAAAATGGAGGCAAGACTGTCAACGACTGCGGCAACCTTGGTAGCCCCATCGGGAAGTAGAAGTGAATATTGGTCGGTGATTACGCCTGGAGCGTCCAGGAAATTGAGCACGATGCCGTCCACCTCGGGAATCAGCGTGAGCATGCTTCGGTAGTCGATACGGATCCAACGCCACAAGCCTGGGTTGTCGAGATCCAGACGTTCTTTCCCGTCAACCACGCGTCTGAATTCCTCCGGGTAGTAGCCCACGTCGTACAGCGCCTGGTCCCAGACAAAGACATCCGGTATCCCCTTTTCGTGCGCGTAGGTGGCGAGCCGGTTCACCAACTCGGCTCTGCCTGCCGGACGCACGTCTTTGAGTTGATTGACGAGTTGATGCGAAAACTCGATGTGGTTGATGTCGTAGTCTGAAGTGGCTACGTCTATCACCCTTCTCGCGTTAGGTTCGTTATTGGACAGGATATTCCATCCGCGGACCGCTACCTGACTTTCGTACTTCTTGTTTCGGCCACATCCGAAAGAAAGCAAAAAGCAACCGGTCAAAAGTATAAACACCCGGATTCCAGGGGCTCGAACCATGTAGGTTAGTGTATCCTACGCAATATAAGCAGGTGATTCAACTCTTCAACCTTTACGCTCCAAACTTGATCACATTCGACTATTTCCTCATGACCGGGATACTACCTCCGTGTGTTACGAGATCCAAGCCGGTGCCTGAGCTTGTCGAAGGCCATTTAATCATTTAATCATTTACCCATTCACTCATTCACTCATTCACTCAATCACTCATTCACTCATTCACTCATTCCCTAAATGTAACTATTGATGAGGTTCTCGAAGAACTCCTGCCGACCGCTGATCATTTCCGGTTCGCCATTCTGAAGCGCCAGCCTGCGCATGCTGTCGAGCTTCAGGCGTCCGCGTTCGAACTGGCGGCCCTTGCCGGAGTCGAAGCTGGAATAACGCTCTTTAAGCAGGGCGGTATATTCTCCGTCGTTGAGGATGTCGTTGGCGATGAGCAGCGCGCGGGCAAAAGCATCCATCCCTCCGATGTGTGCATAGAAGATGTCCACCAGGTCCGTCGAATTACGCCGGGTCTTGGCATCGAAGTTAATGCCTCCCGTCCTGAAACCTCCTGCCCGGAGAATAACCAGCATGGCTTCCGTGAGTTCATGGATGTTGTTAGGGAATTGATCGGTATCCCAGCCGTTTTGGTAGTCGCCGCGGTTGGCATCGATGCTGCCCAGCAGTTTCGCGTTGGCGGCCACTTGCAGTTCGTGCTGGAAGGTGTGCTGCGCAAGGGTAGCGTGGTTGACTTCGATATTAAGTTTGAAGTCGTCCATAAGATCGAATTCACGAAGGAAGGCGATTACGGTAGCCGCATCGAAGTCGTATTGATGCTTCGTGGGCTCCATCGGTTTGGGCTCGATCAGGAACGTTCCTCGGAAACCATGCTGCCGGCCGTAGTCGCGTGCGGCGTGCAGGAAGGTGGCCAGGTGTTCCTGTTCGCGTTTCATGTCGGTGTTGAGGAGCGACATATAGCCCTCCCGTCCGCCCCAGAAAACGTAGTTCGAACCACCCAGGGCGATGGTGGCGTCGATGGCGTTCTTTACCTGGGCAGCCGCATAGCAAACGACGTTAAAATCGGGATTGGTGGCTGCGCCGTTCATGTAGCGCGGATGGCTGAAGAGGTTGGCGGTACCCCACAGAAGTTTGACGCCAGATGCTTTTTGTTTCTGTTTTGCGTAGTCGACGATTTTTTGGAGGCGTTTCTCAGACTCTCTAAGCGTCGGTGCCTCTTCCACGAGGTCGTAGTCATGGAAACAGTAAAAGGGAGCGCCGATCTTCGTAGCGAACTCAAAGGCAGCATCCATTTTATCGTATGCCCGCTGCATCGGATCGGAGGCAGAAAGCCACGGGAAATTCTTGGTGGGAAGACCGAACGGATCGCCGCCGGTGCCGCAGAAGGTGTGCCAGTAGGCAATGGCAAAGCGAAGGTGCTCCTGCATCGTCTTCTTACCTATCCGTTTGTTCGGATTGTAGTACCTGAAGGCAAGGGGATTATCGGTGTCGGGACCTTCGTACTTGATGGCGCGAATTCCCTTAAAGAACTCCTTTTTTCCTTTTACGATTTTCATGAGTGCTTATGATTGGTTAGTCAGTTGATTGTCCAGTATCGATTTCCATTTGCTGAAGGCTTCGCGATACGCCTCCTGCTTCCCTGGATCGGGTTCGATGCGCTTCAGAAGGGTAAGGCCATCGAAGGCGGCGTTCATTGAAGCGTAATATCCAAATCCAACGCCGGCGGCGCGCGCGGCGCCCTGTGAGCCGTCCGTATTGAAGAGTTCTACCTGCGTGCCGGTGGTGCTGGCGAAGGCATCGCAAAACACGTCGCTGAGGAACATGTTTGCTTGCCCGGCGCGGACGACAGTAGACTTCAATCCCATTTCGTTGAGGATGCCGAACCCGTAAGCGAGCGAGAACACAATACCTTCCTGAACAGCGCGGCAGAGGTGAGGCGCGCTGTGGCGGTTCAGATTAAGTCCGTGGAAACTTGCTCCGGGTTCAATGTTCCTGAGCATCCGTTCTGCTCCATTACCAAAGGGAAGCACATAGACGCCATCCGAGCCCACCGGAACAGATGCTGCCATTTGGTTCATCTTCTCGTACGACAAAGCTTCGACGCCGCCCGCGAGGTTACGCCGGAGCCAGCTGTTCATGATACCCGTGCCGTTGACGCACAGCAGTACGCCGTAACGCCGTGCACTCTCGGAATGGTTGACATGTACGAAAGTATTGACACGCGATTGAGGATCGGATGAAGGTGTGTCGATGATGCCATAAATGACGCCGGAGGTTCCGGCTGTCGCAGCAATCTCGCCGGGCTCGAATGTCTTCAGCGAAAAGGCATTATTAGGTTGATCGCCTGCGCGGTACGTGACCGGGATGCCGGCTTTTAGGCCCAGCGCACTGGCAGCATGGCTGGTAAGGTGGCCCTGCACGCCAAAGGTGGGGACGATTTCAGGAATCAGTTCCCGGTCGATGTCGTAATGTTTTAGGAGTTGTTCGGAGATGTTATCGGACTTGAAGTCCCAGAAGACGCCTTCTGAAAGCCCCGACACGGTGGTTCTGATTTCGCCCGTGAGGCGCATAGCGATGTAGTCGCCGGGAAGCATGAACTTGTGTATTCTCTTGTAAACCTCGGGCTCATGCTCGCGCACCCAGCGCAGTTTCGATGCCGTGAAATTTCCAGGTGAGTTGAGCAGATGATCCAGGCAATAGGAAGCTCCCAGTTTATCGAAGGCCTTGTCGCCAACGGGGACAGCGCGGCTGTCGCACCAAATAATGGAAGGTCGCAACACGTTTTGGTCGCGATCGACGATCACAAGGCCGTGCATTTGGTAAGAAATGCCGATCGCGAGGACCGAATCCTTCGATGCTGAGGCTTTGCTTAGCACCTGGCGGGTGGCCATTTGTGCATTGTCCCACCACATTTCCGGCGCCTGCTCGGCCCAACCCGGGTGCGGGCTGTCGATGGGCATTTCAGTATCGGGACATGTTGCCGACGCAACGGCTTTGCCGGTGGACGCATTCAGTAGCGTAACCTTCACCGACGAGCTGCCTACGTCGTAACCCAAAAGATATTCGGGAGTGATCACACGTATTCGGTTTTTTCGGTTTTGTTCAGGTTGTCCAAAAAAAACGAAAAAATCCCGAATAGCCTAAAACCAGCGCACGTTCAGGGCTGTGAATTCAGACAACAGGGGAATTATTGTTGCATAATTGTCGCGCGTACCTCGCGAACCTTAAGATCTTTCGACTCTCCCAGCCACGATGTACATGAGGCTGCCGCCTGCTGAGATGAAGCGTTGCGCTTTAAGATCGCGCAACAATTCGTCTTTGTGGATGAGCCAGTTTGCCCAGTAGGCGTTAAAGTCGGATTTATTACCGCCCCCGGCCTTAAAGTAGTGGGAATTGGTGACATAGTCGAATCGTCCCGGACCCGACTCCAGCCATTCGATAAGCTGCGACACGCGTACGCGTTTTTCACGGGTGTCGTACGGAGGAATGCAGGAGAGCGCTTTGTCCGATATCCAGACGCGAATGTCACGCAACCCTACCTGCTGAAACAGGTCAGGTAACGCGTCGCCCAATGAGTTGTAGCCGAGTCCAAGTTTGCGTTTACCGTTCTCACACCGAAGTCTTACCTCAACAACGCGCAGAAGTTCAGGAACACTGAATTCCGTTTGGCGATAGTTGTCGAACATGAGTGAAGTAACCAGGTTGTTCGGTTCCAGGGCGAGAATCCATCCATCGTCGCGCGTGATGCGCTTCATTTCCTTCAACACCTGGAGCGGGTCGTCAACGTGGATTAGCAGGGTCTGGCAAAAAGAGAGGTCCATGACACCGTCGTCGAACGGAATGTCCGTGGCGTCTCCTTCGAAAAATTGGAAAGAACGACCGGATTCGTCCTTGCGCGCGCGCTGGGTTGCCCTCCGAATGTGGGTACGTTCGGCATCTAGTCCATAAAGGGTGGCATCTGGAGCAAAGTAGGGCGCAAGAGTGAATGACATGGTGCCCGTTCCGCAGCCAATGTCGGCTACGTTACGACAGTCGAAAAAGTTAAGACGGCGGGCGGTGAGTTCAAGGAAGTCCTCGTTCCACCAATATTCTCTCCCTTCGGTGAGGACGTCGATGGAGTGACCCTCGGTGTGACGGTTACTTAGATTTTGTTGGTTGTATTTTCCCCTTCCTGACTTCTCCAATGTAATGGACACTATATGCGTTTTCGTATTGTTTGATCGCGCGTTGAATCTCGGCGTAAGTATCTCTTCTGATCTTGATGCCTTTGGGCGCCCCCTTCTGGCGGACTTCAATGTAAAATCCGCTTCTCAACTTGACTTCTTTTGTTGATGGCCTTGCCATGGTTATACACAGTTATTAATGAAACACTTCGGTGTGAACCGGGCGATTCTTGTTGGAAACTTCAAACAATCAAAATGCTGTTCGGAAGGGAGTCAACTGATTCGAAGTGAGATTTCCATTAAGCTTGCGAAGGTAAGCAAAATATGTCAAAATACCCCTCTTCTGCCCGTCTCCCTGAGGTTATGCCCCAATTCCTATCTCTTGCGGCATTTTGACCTTCCTCTTCCGGATCACGACGATACAACAGCAATAGCGTCGTCCCGGTTCCACAACCGGGCAAAAATCCCCTTTTGGCCCCGAATCGCCGAAACAAGTGGGGAAATAGCTATATTTTGCCTCTTATCGCTTCAAATCGGTGCATATTCAGTTTCACGCGATAACAGAGGAGAATCTGAACGAAGTAAAGGTGATTTACGACTGGTTCATCGCGCACTCCACGGCTACATTTCACACCGAACCCATCACGCTCGACCAACTGAAGGCTTTTCTGTACATCGGAGACCCGGTATATCGATCTTACCTGATCCGTTATAGCGACACGGTCGCCGGATATTGCTTTCTCACAAAATACAAGGATCGTCCCGCCTACAGGCGCACCGCGGAGGTCACGATATACCTTCGGCCCGAGTTCCACGGAAAAGGACTCGGCTCAGCAGCCTTGCAGCGGCTTATCCAGGATGCCAAAGAAAACGGATTCAAGAACTTGCTGGCCCTCATTACCGGCGGAAACGCGTCAAGTGTTGCTCTCTTCACCAAGGCAGGCTTTGTGAAGTGCGCCCACTTTCGGAACGTGGGCGAAAAGTTCAGCCAGGTACTGGACGTCGTAGGATACCAGCTGGAACTGTAGCAATACATCCGAGGATGACTAAGCAAATTACGAACTGGGATTCAGCCAAAGATCCACGGGCTTTTTCACCTTCGGCGTGAAGGGGAGAGAAATGCGCTTGCCCTGTCCCGCGGAAGCATATGCAGCGTAAATGACTTCAAGGACATCGCGACCCAATTCGCCCGTCACGAGCGGTTGTTTGTCTTCGCGAACACACTCAATGAAATGCTTCAGCTCATGCGGATAGCCCTGGTTGAAGGCCTCCTCGAAGATGGGAAAACTCCAACCTTTCGTCGTGTCTGCTTTTTCCATTGCATAGCCGTATCCATCCCGACTATAGGCTATGGCCGCATTGCCCATGAACAGGTCAGCATAGATTACGCCGCCGGTGCCGTACACCTCGCTTCGGTCGTCCATCCCGCCATGTTTGGCCCAACTGTTTTCCGCTACGCATGTGACGCCGTTATCGTATTCTACGATCACTATCGAATTGTCCTCGCCCTGTGTGCGACCCTTGTGAAATACGGTTGCCATGCTCGCAAACACATGCCGTGGTTTCGCCTTGCCCAGCATCCAGTTGAACCAGCCAAACGCATGGCAGCCCATATCCATCAAAACACCGCCACCGGCCAGGTTGATATCGTAAAACCAGTCGGAATGCGGACCTGAGTGCTTTTCACCTTGCTTCAACATATAGATGTCGCCCACGGCACCTTCCTTTACCATACCCCGAACACGTTCATACTTGGGCGCAAAGCATAGCTCCTCCGCGTACATTAACTTGACCCCTGCTTCGCGGCATGCTGCAATCATGGCTTCGGCCTCTTCGAGCGTTATGGCCAGCGGCTTTTCAATGATGACGTGCTTTCCAGCCCTGGCAGCCTTCAGCGTAGCCTCACAGTGAAGGTAGTTAGGAAGACAGATATCCACTACCTCGCAACCCGACTGCGTGATGGCGGCGTCCAGATCCGAAAAATGCTGAGGTATCCCGTACTTTTCCGCAAACGCCTTCGCCCGTTCCGGCTTCCGTGCGTAAACGGCCACTACTTCCGCATCCGAAACGAACCGGTGATACGATTCAAGGTGGATGTCGGTGATGAAACCTGCGCCGAGAATAGTGACCTTTGTTTTGCTCATGCTAAAAGTGTTGGAGTGGTACTAAAGTGTTGAAGTGTTGAAGTGTTGAAGTGCTGAAGTTGCGTAGTCTGTCAAGTTCGCATGAGGCTCGACAGTTGGTGCGAACTTAGACTGAGTTTTATATCTGATATCCCCGGTTCTGGTTCCTGAGCCTGTCGACGGGGAGCCTGCGCCGAGAATGGTGACCTTTGTTTTGCTCATGCTAAAGTGTTGAAGTGTTACTAAAGTGTTGAAGTGTTGAAGTGTTGAAGTGCTGAAGTTGCGTAGTCTGTCAAGTTCGCATGAGACTCGACAGTTCGTGCGAACTTAGTATCATACGATCGTACATCTCAACGGGCTCCACTACAAATTCCTCCTCTTCATCTCCCTTATGGCATGATCTGCGGCACGCGCAGTTAGCGCCATGTACAGTATGGAGGGACTTTGATTCCCGGTGCTGGTCATGCAGGCACCGTCGGTGACGAACACGTTCTTGCAATGGTGCATCTGGTTCCAGCCGTTGAGAAGGGATGTCTTCGGGTCACGACCCATTCTCACGCCTCCCATCTCATGAATGTCTCGACCGGGTGCCCAATGGTTATCGTACTGCTGCACGTCTTTGCACCCAGCCGCTTCGAGCATTTCCGCTGCCTGCGTGAGGAAGTCTTGCAGGAGTTTCTCGTCATTGTCATCGTAATCCACTTCCGTTACTAGCAAAGGAATACCCCATTGATCCGTCTGGTCCTTGCTCAGCGTCACCTTGTTCGTTTCCTTCGGGACGGTTTCTCCCTGCATATACATGTAAACGCCCCATTCACCGGGCTCGGTGAGCGCTTCCTTGTACGCCGCA
>JAJJPK010000209.1:0-10085 GCA_032907565.1 Cyclobacteriaceae bacterium
ATCGGAATGAGATATCGGTACTTTTCTGCAGTTCGCACAGGTTCAGCACCTGCGACCGAAAGCAATGCCCCTCTTCCAGCAACCACAGCTGACGTGGGTCGATTTCGTCGGCCAGCACATACTTCTTATCGACCAGCGCGTTCTTGCGCGACACATAAACAAACAGCTCCTCGTAAAACAAAACGTCCTCGCGAATGGAGGGGTCATTTAAGGGCGTCACCACGACACCACAGTCCAGTCTGTTGTTTCTAAGTTCACGCACGACCTCTTCCGTGATTGCCTCGCGTACGACCAGGTTAAGTTGTGGGTACTTTTCCCGCATGTATCGATACAACGGTGGCAAAATATACGGCGCGAGCGTGGGTATAATGCCGATATGTAACTCGCCGCTTAAGGTGCCCATGTGTTCATTTATCAACTGTCGCACCATCCGGGCTTCGTGAAGCACACGGCGTGCTTGCGCGATGATGCCAGCGCCCACATCCGTGGGGATCACGGGCTGCTTCGTTCGGTCGAAGATCTTCACACCCAGCGCCTCCTCGAGTTTTTGGATCTGCATGCTTAGCGTCGGCTGTGTCACAAAACATCTTTCAGCGGCCAGAGCGAAATGGCGCAAATCGTCCAGTGCCACGATATACTCCAGTTGGATCAGCGTCATAGAAGCTATCTATTTAATCATAAAAATAATCAATTTGATTTATTTAAAAGATGGCCGTATTCTTGACGCGGTATAAAAACGAACAGCCAAACAACATCAAACTCATCTATGGAAGAAAACGCACCTACCGCGCAAAAGTCATTACAGGTTAATGACAGCAACGGCAAGTGCCCGTTCCACGGCGGGTCGCTGAAGACGGCGGCCGGTGGAGGGACTAGGAACCGCAATTGGTGGCCCAATCAGTTAAAGCTCAACATCCTTCGCCAGCACTCGACGCTGTCGAATCCCATGGGCAAGGATTTTGACTACAGGAAGGAATTTTTGTCGCTCGACTACCAGGCACTAAAAAAGGACCTGTACGAACTGATGACGACGCCGCAGGATTGGTGGCCGGCAGACTATGGACACTACGGGCCATTCCTGATTCGTATGGCGTGGCACAGCGCCGGCACGTACCGCGTGGCCGACGGCCGTGGTGGTGCGGGATCAGGACAGCAACGGTTCGCACCGCTTAACAGCTGGCCGGACAACGCGAACCTTGACAAGGCACGCAGGCTTCTATGGCCTATCAAGCAAAAGTATGGAAGAAAGATTTCGTGGGCGGACCTGATGATCCTCGCCGGCAATTGCGCACTCGAATCCATGGGCTTCAAGACATTCGGATTCGGTGGCGGTCGCGAAGATGTATGGGAACCGGAAGAGGACGTCTACTGGGGCTCCGAAACCGAATGGCTTGGCGACAACCGATATTCCGGCGACAGGGAACTTGAAAACCCTCTCGCCGCCGTACAAATGGGTCTCATCTATGTCAATCCTGAAGGCCCCAACGGGAAGCCGGATCCACTGGCAGCTGCGCGCGACATTCGCGAGACCTTCGGCCGAATGGCCATGAACGACGAAGAAACCGTAGCGCTTATTGCCGGAGGACACACCTTTGGCAAGACCCACGGCGCAGGTGATCCGAAAAAGTACGTCGGGCCAGAACCTGAAGGTGCCCCTATTGAAGAAATGGGTCTCGGTTGGAAGAACACTTATGGTACCGGCAACGCCCAGTACACGATAACCAGCGGACTGGAAGGTGCCTGGACGACAACGCCGACAAAGTGGACGAACAACTTCCTCTGGAACCTCTTTGGTTATGAGTGGGAGTTAACGAAAAGTCCTGCGGGTGCATATCAATGGATACCGAAGCATGGCATGGGCGCTAACACCGTGCCCGATGCGCACGATCCTTCGAAACGCCATGCGCCCATCATGCTTACTACCGACATCGCTCTTCGTACGGATCCCGCATACGAGAAGATTGCGCGTCGCTATCTGGAAAATCCGGATGAGTTCGCTGACGCCTTTGCCCGCGCGTGGTTTAAGCTCACCCACCGCGACATGGGTCCGAAGGCGCGCTACCTCGGCCCTGAAGTTCCTGCAGAAGACCTTGTCTGGCAAGACCCGGTCCCTGCCGTTACGCACAAGCTGATCGATGAAGAAGACATCACAGGTCTCAAGGCGTTGATCCTGGCTTCGGGATTGACAATCTCTGAACTGGTGACGACAGCCTGGGCATCCGCTTCGACGTTCCGCGGTTCCGACAAGCGGGGCGGCACCAATGGTGCCCGCGTGCGGCTGGAACCTCAGCGCAACTGGGAGGTCAACAATCCTTCACAGCTCGCCAAGGTTCTCAAAACATTGGAAGGCATCCAAACACAATACAATAAAGACCGGACTGACGGTAAGCAGGTTTCCATGGCAGACCTGATCGTGCTTGGCGGTTGTGCTGCTATCGAAAAGGCAGCCAGGAATGCTGGCTACGATGTGAAAGTTCCTTTCACGCCGTGGCGTGGTGATGCGTCGCAAGAACAAACGGATGTCGACTCATTTGAGTACATGGAGCCCGGCGCCGACGGCTTCCGCAATTACATCAAGCCGCACCATAAGGCAGGCCCCGAACATATGCTGATTGACAAGGCGCACTTGCTTACGCTCACAGCGCCGGAAATGACGGTACTTGTTGGCGGCATGCGGGTCCTCAATGCAAATTGGGATGGATCCAAGCATGGCGTGTTCACAAGTCGACCCGAAACGCTTAGCAACGACTTCTTCGTGAACCTGATCGACATGGGCACTGTTTGGTCACCGTCTGCGGAGTCGGAAGGTGTGTATGAAGGACGTGACCGGAAGACGGGAGAAGTCAAGTGGACCGGCACCCGCGTCGACCTGATCTTCGGCAGCAACTCCGAACTCAGGGCACTCGCGGAAGTGTATGCCTGCAGCGACGGTGAGGAGAAGTTCGTACGCGACTTCGTCGCAGCGTGGGACAAGGTGATGAACCTCGACCGATTCTGATCGCGCAGGATTAAATCCGATGACAGGTAAATCCGGGGCCGAAGCCCCGGATTTTTTTTGTTGATTAGATAGGATTTCGCGGGTGTTCGGACAGCATAAACCCCTCGTTTTCAGGGGCCGTGATCTGGAAAAATATTCGTAACTTAAAGGGTTTTGCAGATCACAACGCCCTTCCGCTGCGTAATCCTCGCTCTATTCTTCGTGTGGGTATGCAGCATGCCAGTTTGGTCGCTCGAACTCGCTCATGACATTGATAACCCCGACCTCACCATTACCAACCTCGATAACATCGGCACTTAATTATTCGGCAGTGGGCGAACACGACAAGGCTACCCGCCATATGAAGAAGGCTCGAAAGCGGGCGCGGGTTCAATGTTATTCCAGGTGGAAACAGCGTCGACCTTTCAGCAGTCGGTGTTGTCAATAGGTGAGCGCAGGATTTACCGACCCACAATCCGGTGTTGGACTTGACGGCAGTCTTTCCGTGAGTGAAATCTGCAACAGTCGCTCCCAGAATCAAAGCAGACAACTCGTTCAGATAATTGATTTCATGATCGCTTGTTCTCAAAAGTTGAATACTTCCCGAAACCTTACGCCGCAAGTACAAACCCTCTTTTGTCGCTTCATCGTCCCGGGATTATTGCTATTTGCCGGAATAACTGTTTTGTATGAAAGCTCAACCGTTTACGCTGCGCCTCTCCGTTATGCTAATTGGCGCTATCGTTACTTTCGTTGTAATTTCCTGTAGTGATGACGACGATCAACCCGCCCCACCTCCATCTGCACCTGCGATCAAGAGTTTTACCCCCGGCGCCGCGTTGCCGGGAACGACAGTCACGATCACCGGTGAAAACTTCAGCGGCGTGGCTGCAGAAAATATCGTGGCATTTAATGGCGTGACCGCAACTGTGACGAGCGCTACGGCGACCACAATCGTCGTGACTGTTCCCGAGGGCGCCACGGCAGGCCCAATCACAGTGACGGTTAACGGTGTCAAAGCCACCTCATCGGCAACATTTACTCCGCTTAATACTACGATTACATCATTCACGCCCGAGTCCGGTGTAGCTGGCACCACAGTGACGATATCCGGTTCCAATTTCAGTACAATAGCTTCTGAGAACATCGTCAAATTCAACGGTGCAGAAGCGGAAGTGAAAGACGCAACAGCAACAACGCTCACGGTTGTCGTTCCCGACGATGCGACCGACGGCAAGATCACCGTGTCGATCCACGGCACAGTCACCACATCGGCGAGCGACTTCACGATTCCGGAACTCGAAATCACAGGGACGTTTCCACCGATCGCAGCAGAAGGGATTTCTGTCAAGATCGACGGAACCAATTTTTCTCCTGTAGCCGAGAATAATATTGTGGAGTTCAACGGAATCGCGGCGACAGTTACCGACGTGTCTGAGACCGGGATTACTGTTGTCGTTCCGGTCGGCGCGACCACGGGACCCCTTTCTGTTAAAGTCGGTGCGCAAACTGCGCAGGCTATGGATGAGTTTAAAGTTTGCAGCGGCGGACCCGAACTTATTATCGTAGACGTAGTTGCAACCCTCACGGCCGTGGAAACCTCGTATACGGCATCCTTCACGATTATGAACGTGGGTTCGGAAGATGCCGACCTGTCGAAGATGCTTCTCCAGAACTACGCGTCAACTGACGAAGCCCAAACAAGCACGGCAGCCGCCGGCGGATTCATGCTCACGGCGGCTCCGGTACTGGCACCCGGCGAGTCATATTCAACCGGCAACTACGGCGCCAGCATTGTGGGGGGCAACACGACGACCCACCCCTACCTCGTCATTACATTGAACGATAATCCTGATGGATCGGTGGCGGAGTGCAACGTTGATAATAACGTCGCGGTCATGCCGTTCGAGTGAACCGATGCTATCGCTTGGGGCGAAACGCCTAGGCACTTACCGGTGAGCATTTTACTCTGACCTAAGGCTCTTTACGGGGTTGGCAAAGGCGGCCCTCGCGCTTTGATATGACACCGTCAACCATGCGATCCCTGCTGCAATTACCGCTGCCAGGGCGAAGACCCACCAGGCGATTTCGGTGCGATAGGTGAATGCTTCGAGCCATCTGTTCATCGCGTACCAGCTAAGTGGTAGCGCCACGACCAACGCGATACCGACAAGCCTCAAAAAACCAGCTGATAGTTGAAACGTAATCTGCCCTGCAGTTGCACCCATTACTTTCCTGATACCGATTTCTTTGGTGCGTCGCTCGGCGCTGAATGTAGACAGTCCAAATAGTCCGAGGCATGCAATGCACAGGGACAGGGAAGTGAAGATCATAAAAATGCGACCCAGCCGTTGTTCAGAACGGTACGTTTCGTTGAACGAATCGTCCATAAAGTAGTAGTTAAGCGGTTGCGCCGGTGCAACCTTGCTCCACTGTCGTTCAATCTCTCGGATGGATTGGGCCATGTTACCAGCGCTGAGTTGAATGATCATCTTATCGGCCTTGTTGCCAAGTACCATACTGAGCGCATCGATGGGGTTCCGCAGGGGTGCAAAGTGAAAGTCCTTGACAACTCCGATCACCGTCAGATACTCCATGTTTTCCTTATCCGGCCGGTGGAAGTCTGTCGTCATGCGCTTTCCAAGGGCTTCGCTTGGCTCCAACCCCATCAATCGTACGGCCGCTTCGTTGAGCAACAGTGCCCTAGAGTCGGTTCCGTGGCGACGGTCGAAATTTCTGCCGGCAACAAGCTCGAGATCGAGTGTATTGACATAATCATGATCGACGGTCCACTGTTCGATGATCAGGGCGTTGTCAGCATGGAATACACCATTTTCCATTGCGCCCTCGGGAAAGTAGGTTACTCCGCCGCGCGCCGACGGCGTTGGCAGGAAGCTGCTCAGGGATACATTGCCCACGGTATGAATTCTCTTGATTTCCTCTTCGAGTGATTCAACCTGGTCACCGGCGGCTTTCAGGTCGTCAATAACAAGGATCTGATCTTTTCTGAACCCGAGGTCCTTATGCCGGATGAAGTTTATCTGCTGGAACACGACCAGCGTACTCACGATAAGAAAAACAGATATCGAAAACTGAAAGACGACGAGGCCGCCGCGGATGCGGGCGCCGCCTAATTTTCCGTGCATGCCCTTCAGTACCTTAGTGGGCTCGAACCGGGACAGAAAGAATGCTGGATAAGCTCCGGAGAGTAATCCCAGTGCGAGGGCAAGTCCCGCGACTGTGATCCAGAATGCGGGAGATGCAAAAGGTATAACGATCGCCTTTCCGGCAAGGTTGCCGAAAAGCGGCAGGGCGATCGCTGTGATTCCGATGGAAACGGCAAGGGCGATAGCTACGATAAGCGTTGATTCGGCAAGAAATTGTCTGACAAGAGAAGCTTTGGCGGATCCTAGGGTTTTTCTGACACCCACCTCCCTGGCTCGACTCAGGGAGTGAGCGGTGGAAAGGTTCATGAAATTGACGGACGCCAGTACAAGGAGAAAGAGTCCGATGAAGGCCATGATGTAGACACTCTCGACATTGCTGTTCGAGTTAAAGTCACCCTTCTTGTCGCCCGCGTAGAGACGGATGTCGGCAAGTGCAGTAGCATTAAAGTCCATATAATCGCCGGACTCTTTTTCCTGCGCTCTCATAGACTCGAGCGTGAGGCCGGGTACGAAAGTCATTGCCCAGGGTATCAGGTAGCGCTCTTGCACGGTGTCCAGAAAACCCTGGAGATCTTCCACACGGGCATTCTTGTGAAGCTTGACGAAAGTGGGAAAGTACCACGTGTTCCAGGCCTGGGTGTCAGCGTCGTCGAAACTCGTCAGGGAAAGAAACACCGAATGATTTCTGAGGAAAGAGTTGGAAGGCAGGTCGCTCATCACGCCTGTCACGACATACACTCCACCATTATCGAGAATGAGACTTTTTCCCAGTACATCTTCTGTGGCAAAAAGACGATGTGCAGCGGAAACAGTAAGAACGACCGAGTTAGGTTGGCGCAGTGCCGTTTGCGGGTTGCCGCGCAGCAAGTCAACGCCGAACATGGCGAAGAACGAACTATCGACCGCAGTTACATAGGTCTCCTTGATGTTCTGTTTTTTGTCCGCGGGTCGCATCAACATGCTGCCGGTTTCGCGGAAGCGCGTAACCATTTGGATGGCCGGGCAATCGGTCGCAAGCACGTCTCCCATTGGTCCGGGAGCGGATGCGTAATGGCTCACTTCGCCACTGGTTTTGTTGTCGATATCGATGCGGTAGATGCGTTCGGCGTCCGCGAACATCGAGTCGAAGCTCAGGTCATCGTGGATGTATAGTCCTGCCAAGAGTGCGCCGGACATGCCTATTGCCAGACCGAAGATATTGAGGAACGCGAAGAATGGTTGACGCGTCATTTTTCGGATTGCGACCTTGAGTTGGTTTCCCAGCATGTTTCGCGCAAACGTCGACCAGATGGACGACCGTGGGATTTGGTTTTGAAACGCTTCCTTGGCTACCTGGCGGATGTCGCCGAATGCTTGCACTGCCCTTTCGAAAGCTTCCTTTTCGCTATGGCCGTCAACCAAGAGGTCATCGATATGGTCGCGAAGGTGCAATTCCATTTCACGAATGGCTCCATCGTTGAAGGCTCGGTGCTTCCGGAATTGCCTGAGCCATGCTTCGATGGCCTTTTCCAAATCGAATGTCATACTAAGCCTGGTTTGATTTCAATTTCCATATGGCCTGCAATACGGAATTTACATGGTCCCACTGCTCCTGTTCCGAAGCCAGCGCCTTTTTTCCCTTCGCAGTGATCTCATAGTACTTCCGGGGTTTGGCTTCCTTTTCCATTTTCCAAAAGGATCTAATCAGCCCCTCCTTTTCAAGCCGGTGGAGCACTGGGTACAGCATGCCGTCGGAGTACTGCATTTTGCCGTCCGATAACTCCCTTATCTTTTTGATTATCAGGTAGCCATAACTGTTTCCCTGCTTGAGGATGCCCAGGATAATGGCCTTCGTGGAGGCCGCGGTGAGGTTTTTGGAGATCATACTTTATCGTTCTATATACATAGAATCACAAAGTATAACGGGAAAACAGGATTGGGGTTTCACTTTTTTTGACGTTTGGTGTGCCATAGGACCGTCCTTCGGCAAGCTCAGGAACCGTCAGTGAAACCCAAATGGTGCCGGTGGCTCCTGCTTATGCGTCAAATTTACGAGCAACCTTTTACCTCATCGCCCGAAAGCGGCCTGCACTGAAACCTCTCCAAAAAACGGCACCGTTGGATTGTCGCGAAAGTCCTGACCGAAATGCTTCCTGCCATCACAAAGACGGTGAAGCGTCCAACGCTGAAGTGTACCCTTGCGCCAAACCTGAAATCCCTCCCGTCGGCAGATAAATGCTCCACGCGCAGGCCTCAGTGGCAACCCAGCATTGGGATACCCTGCCCTGTTTTTGTACCTTTATCATCCAGCTTTCGCGAGTATGGTGAGAATTGTACTAGTTGTCCTTTTGCTTTTCACGGGATCCGCACTGGTTCTCCCAGCCCAAAACCGGCTCCCAGCCTTCGAGATGAACGAACGCCTCGGCCGCGGCATCAATATCGGCAACACGTTTGAAGCGCCAACGGAAACCGAGTGGGGAAACCCGTGGTACCCGGAGTACTTTGAAATGATTGCCGACTTGGGATTCCAGCACGTACGCCTACCCGTCCGTTGGGAAACGCCGGAACGCAGCATGGCAACAGCCCCGTATACTATTACGCCTGCATTCCTCGAACGCATCCAGGAAGTTGTAGACGCTGCCCTGGACAACAACCTTCACATCATCGTCAATATGCACCACCACGACGCGCTGTTTGACGACCCCGCCGGACAAAAAGAACGCTTCCTTTCTCAATGGAGCCAGATCGCCGAATACTTTAAGGACTACCCGGACATGCTGCTGTTTGAAGTCCTCAACGAACCGCACGGGAACCTTACGCCCGACCTATGGAATGAGTTCTTTACAGACGCATTGGCTGAAATCCGCCAGACCAATCCGGAGCGCGTCGTAATTATGGGCGTCGCCGAGTACGGCGGGCTCGGTGGCATCTCTAAGCTCCAGCTTCCCGACGACGAGTACATCATCCTTTCTCCGCACTATTACAACCCGTTCAACTTTACACACCAGGGCGCTGAATGGGTAGGTCCCGACGCCGATGCCTGGTTGGGTACGAAATGGAACGACACAGAAGCCGACCGGGAGACTGTCGCCAGCGAATTCAGCTACGCTCTTGAATTTTCCGAGACACACCACATCCCTATCCACGTGGGTGAATTCGGCGCGTACAGTAAAGCCGACATTGAATCGCGAGAGCGGTGGACTACCTTTCTTGCTCGCTGGTTTGAAGAGCAAGGCATGAGCTGGGCCTATTGGGAATTCAGCGCGGGCTTCGGCATCTACAATCCGACCACGGATGAATTCAACACGCCACTTGTCAACGCGCTGCTGCACAATGAAATGCCCGACCCGATTCCTATTGTGGCAACGCCTGTTTATGTTAGCGACTTTTCGTCGGGCACCGACGGATGGTTTCTAAGCACACAAGGAGGTGCCGCGGGCAGCCTTTCCGCTTCCGACGGAAAGCTGAACGTATCCATTACCAACGGTGGTACTGAAGGCTGGCATGTCCAACTTGTGAAGAACGACATCCCACTTCACAAGGATAAAATGTATCGTATCTCATTTAAAGCGCAGGCGACAGCCGACCGGGGTGCAACGTTTTACGCCGGCCGCGCCAGTGACCCGTGGAATTCCTATAGCGGGTACAGCGGCGTCAGCATCAGTACGAGTGAGACCACCTTCAGCGTATCGTTCACCATGAACGACCCTACCGACCTGGCCGCAAGGCTCGTTTTTGATCTTGGGCAAAATGCCTTCGGCGTATCGATCACAGAAGTAAAGGTGGAAGAGTTGCAGTTCGTGGTCACAGCAGTTGGCGACGATACCCAGCGAAAGCTCAAGGTCTACCCTAACCCCGTAGCCACTGAACTTTTTTGCGACGATCTTGCCCTCTATCGACAGGCGCATATCTATGACATTCGAGGACGCCTCGTGAGTGCTTTCGATGTCACACCGCACACG
>JAJJPK010000210.1:0-9879 GCA_032907565.1 Cyclobacteriaceae bacterium
TGTTTCCGAAAACCTGTCGGATGGGGGTCGTCCGGTTGTCGGGTTTGATTTCCAGCACGTTAATGCGCTCGTTGTAGTTGAGTGCCAGGTAAAACTCGTTATCGAAACTGACCGGCATGTCGTTAAAACTCACCTGGGCGCGATTAAGGCCGGTGAGGCCCGTCGCCAGATCGAAGGCGACGTCCCGCATGGCGCCTGCCGGGATGGTTACTGCTGTTGTAGCCGCCTGGATGCCGTTGATGGTGAGCTTGACGTTGAGTTGTTCGCGTTCACGATCACCGTCGTTGCGCACCCTGACGGTGAGGGAATTTCGTTCCTGCCCGATCGCGAACGGGTTGTCGAGGTAAGCTGTGTCGATGAAGATGTTGTTATTGACCGTAGGCACTACCGGAACCAGGTGCCAGCGGATACTTGTATCGGGGACCGCAGGAGTACCGAAGGTAGACTGCTGGAAATCGGAAATCCAGAACACCTCCTCTTCGCGTCCCGGGTCCGATAGCCGTATGCGGTTTATGACATCAGCGGCGGACCGTGTTACTGGCGAGGTCGGCAACTTCATCGCGCGCCTTTCGGGTATTTGCCGACGGCGCGAAGTCGTTGGTAAGGAGCCGGTATCGTGTGTCCGGCGGAAAGAGCTCGATGATTTCCGTGGCCAGGGCCACGCCAGCATCCAGCGCACGGGTTCGCTCTCCCATCTGGGCAGACATGCTGAAGGAGTTATCGAGGTAGATGGTAATGTCGCGGTGGCCACCGGCGTCTTCGCGGGCGGGTATCACGGGTTGTGCGAACGCCACCACGAGGAAGGCGAGGAACAGGAGGCGGCAAAGCAGGACGAGGTAGTGTTTGAGTTTTTTCCTCGCGGTGGTGACCTCCCGAACCTGCCTCAGCGCCCGCGTATTGGAAAACAATATGCGCGTTGTCCTTCGAAAATTGAAGAGATGGATCAGGATCGGGATTGCGAGGGCGGAAAGCGCCCACAAAAATGAGGGATACAGGAAACTCATCTGCAGGTCAAAGTTAACGCTTAGTTCCTAACAGGTAACGCCCGGATTTTCAATTTTGATGGACGGGCGACCGTTTTCTTTTGGGCTACAGCGCCTTGCCGGAGCCAGCGCGCCGCACATGCCTGAAAATGGGATACCGGGACGGCCTCACCCGGTATCCTCAGGAAAACTAGTTGCGGCCACCCAGCATAACCATATCGTTAACATTGACCTCGGTTATGTATCGCTTTTCACCAGCATTTGTTTGGTAGGCGCGATGCACGAGTTTTCCGTGGATGGCCACCTCCTGACCCTTTTTGAGGTACTTGCCTGCAATTTCCGCAAGTTTTCCCCAGATGACGATCTGATGCCACTGCGTGTCTTCCACCTTTTCGCCGCGCTGATTCTTGTAGGTGTCGGTGGTGGCGAGGGTAAATGAGGCCCTTTGCTTGCCCTTGTCGAAGGTCTTGATGTCCGGATCCTTTCCCAGACGGCCGATCAGCTGTACGCTGTTTCTCAGGTTGTTCATAACAGTGAACGATTAGGTTTAACATACATTTCTGCGCCAGCCAGCAGTCCTACCGTGACTGACGAGACAAATCTGGACGGGAAAAATTCCGTTTGTCGTATGTTAAACGCTTATTATCGATTATATTCGATTTTAATCGTTTTAAAACGGCTGCGCCGTTTTGATAAAGACCCTAAAAAGACTCTCAGATGATTACCAGGACCGCAAGAACGTGCCTCGAATGCGGTGAGCGCGTTACGGGGCGGATCGACAAAAAATTTTGTTCGGACAGTTGTCGTGTGAGCTACAACAACCGGCTCAACGCACCGACCACCCGATATATGAAGAATGTCATCAACGCCCTGACAAGGAACCGGCGAATCCTGATGGAACTGAACCCTACAGGGAAATGCCGCGTTTCTGATGAACAGCTTTCGCGTCACGGTTTCGACTTCCGCTACTTCACCAGCCAATATACCACTCGTGGTGGAAGCGTGTACCGGTACTGCTTTGAGCAGGGGTACCTGAAAATTGATAATAACTCGTACCTGCTGGTCGTTAAAAAAGAGCTGTGACCATCACGTGTGATGTTGGTGTAGAAAAACATCACGGCATCACAAGAACAGTTTCATATTTATCCTTAATCGGTTGCGCTATTCGTCAATTCTTGTGAAATTTAACTATGACTACCAGGAGCCCAAAAAAGATTCGGTTCTATCCGACCGAAAGGTGGAAGGAATTGCCAATGAAGAAAGGCGCTACACAAAAGCGCTACGCTATCTCGAATCACGGCAGGATAGCCAGCTTTACTACTAAGATCGAAGAGGGGACCATACTGAAAACGCGGTTAACTCAACGGTATCCCAGCATCACCATTAAGGTTGGTGGGAAGAATATCAATTATTATATCCACCGGCTGGTGGCCGAACAGTTTTGCAGGAAACCGTCGCCACGGCACAACTTCGTCATCCACCTCGACCACAAAAAGGAAAACAACCTGGCATCCAACCTCAGGTGGGTCACGCACGCCACGCAAATAGAGCATGCCAAGAAGGATCCTGCCTTCCTGGCACAACTGACACCCTATCAGGGTAAAAAGCTGAATGCCGACCGTGTGAAGGTCATTAAGCGCAAACTTGCATCCGGAAGGACCAGGATGAAAATCCTGGCCAAGCAATTCGGAATTTCCGAAATGCAATTATACCGGATCAAGTCAGGCGAAAACTGGTCGCATGTGAAAATCTGACGGGGTTAGGTCCTGATACCGATCTTCCGGTGGTACCCGCTGGCCCTCTCGTTGTACGGAAGGCTGATGAACAATACCTTCCCCTCAGCCATCGCCGTGATCTTGTCCACGTCGATAAAGTAAGGGATCGGTTTGTCAAAAATGATCCTCGGCACCGGAATCGTGACATCCGGGGTCTGAGTAGCTCCCTGGAACACTGTCAGTCGGTTGAAGTTGATTTCAATATTTAATGTGCTCACGTCAACACCAGGAACCTCGATCTTGAGCATTTGACCGACGTCAGACGATTCAAACGCAACACGGGGCTCGCTCATCCCACCCCCCAGGGTGTTCATGATATCGCCTGAAAGCGCAAGCGCCGTCATAAAATCATTGGTTCTTCTCATCCTTAATACCTCCTTTACCTCGTTACTCCCCTCTTCCTCAAGAGCTGTACCATACTTATTTTGCGTCAAATCGGCACAGCAAAACTTGTCGTACTTGTCAAAATGTCTTGTTACATTGGCAATTTGAATGCCGCATCCGGAACTTTTTCCGGCAATTCCTAAACCAAAAACGAAATGAGAACCATTGTCGTCTTACTCTTTCTTGCAATTTCCATCAACGGCCTCACTCAGTCCATTAGTGTTGCAACCCGTCCTACCGATGTGGACCTTGATCCCCAGCGGTTGCGCCGGATCGACAACCTTCTTCAAGATTATTTCACTCAAAAGAAGATTCCCGGCGCGGTGGCCCTTATCGTCCGAAACGGAAAAGTCGCCTATCTGCAGGCGGCAGGTGTCAGGGATGTGACCTCCGGACAAAAACTGCACACGGACGACATTTTCCGAATCGCATCCCAGACCAAGGCCGTCACCAGCCTCGCTATTATGATGCTTTTCGAGGAGGGAAAGTTTCTCCTCGACGAACCGGTGTCCAACTTCATCCCGGAATTTGCCAACGCCAAAGTTCTCTCGTCGTTCAACCCTACCGACACCACGTACACAACCATTGACGCCAGCCGTCCCATCACCATACGCCACCTGCTCACCCATACATCCGGGATCGACTACCCTGCCATTGGCAGCGCAGAATTCCGCGCCATCTATGCCAAGGCGGGCATCCCCAGCGGCATCGGAAATGAACAAGCCACACTCGCCGACAAAATCCGAACCCTCGCCAAGCTTCCCCTGAAACACCACCCCGGCGAACGCTTTACTTACGGTCTCAATACCGATGTGCTCGGCTATCTGGTGGAAGTACTCTCCGGCATGAGCCTCGACGAATTTTTCCGTACCCGCATCTTCGAGCCCCTCGGCATGAAGGATACCTATTTCTACGTACCTCGCGACAAACGGTCACGCGTCGTCGCCCTCCACGAAATTTCAAACAACAACCTGGTACGTGTAGATCACCCGGTGTATGATGGCGTTGATCCTAATTATCCAATCTCCGACGGCACGTACTATTCGGGCGGCGCAGGATTATCTTCAACGGTAGAAGACTACGCGCGGTTTCTTCAACTTTTTCTCAACCAGGGAACTTACAACAACACGCGGCTCCTGAGCCGGAAGACCGTAGAACTTATGCTGACCCTGCAAACACAGGAACCTATCACCAATCAAGTCGGATTGGGATTCGGACTGGAAACCGAAAACAACGACTTCCAGAGCATTGTTTCCAAGGGCACCTTCTCATGGGGCGGCGCATTCAGCTCCACCTACTGGGCCGATCCACAGGAAAAACTCATCGGCCTGCTCTTTACCAACATGTACAACACGCCATACGGCGATATCCATGAGAAGTTCAAGACTCTGGTGTATCAGGCAATTAATGACTAGCCGTAAAGCAGGCCTGTGGCCCGTGTGAAGTGTTGAAGTTGGTATCAATGCGCGCGGCTGCGGTTAACAAACAAACCGCTACTTAATCCCGGAAGCGAAACTTGAACACCAGCAGCGTGGCAGCAAGCATGAGCGTGATGAAGTTGGCAGCGATCACGGGTATGTTGTTATCCAGGAAACCATAGATCAGCCACAGTCCAACACCCAGCGTGAAGATCGAAAACATGCTGAGGGAAAGGTCTTTCGCAGACCGCGACTTCCACGTCTTAATAACCTGAGGAAGGAATGCAATCGTAGTACAAGCGCCAGCCACAAGGCCGAGCATCTGAATCATATCTTTAGTCATATTCAATTCTCGTTCAGTTCACGCAAAGATACGAAACCGAGGCTCTATTGGTTCCCTCACGTAATGTTGATGATGTGTTTGTCGGGTTCAAACGTTTGCGATTTCTTTCATCCCTTCGCTTATATGTCAGTTCGCTTCAACTTCACATAGCTTATCCAGTTAAACACGATCGTCCACCCAACAACGATGGCAACACTCATCGGATCGATCCAGTCGCGGATCTCCTGGAACGCATAGCGCGGTGCAGGCCACTCGATCATGTTCCAGATGGATTGCATGGGGAAAAAAGGAATAAGCCAGGGGACGTAATCGTCGATGTTAGAGGTGATGACGGCTTCGATTACGCGGGAAAGTAAGAGCACGATGATGGTAAGACCAGCGCGGTTGATAAGAAATCCAAGCATCATGGCATAAGACAAAAAGAAGAATACCTCCAGGAAATACAGCGGAAGGAATTCAGTGTCGGTGATGATCCGGTCAAAGGTTATCTCCGGACTATAGATCAATCCGGTCACCAACCCGATAACAGTGATCAGCGCCAGGCTCAAAAAACTGAGCAGGACATTCATGAGTATCTTGCTTACCAGGAACTGTCCTCGACTCAATCCATCGATAATATTCTGCCGGATGGTGCGGTAGCTGTATTCGTTGGTAACTGAGATGACGACCATCACGCCAAGCACAATTTTCAGAAGGCCGCTGCACCAGATGAGGTTCAGCCATATGTCAGGAAAGTGATATAGTGGGATCCGGTTGATGTTAAGTTTGGATCCGAAGTCCTCGAACGTACGGGCGAGCCACTTGAGCAACTCCATCCCGCTGGCGGATGTAAGGCCGAGGGTGAAAAAGTAAAGTCCGCATACGACCCAGAATGTCCGGTATCCGGTCATCTTCTTTAAATCGATTCGCAGGAGATGCAGTAAGGTCATAGGGTTTCTGATTGGCTACGTGTACCCAGTATCTCCAGGAACTGTTGCTCCAGGTTTTTCTTCTTTGTCACCAGATGGGAGGCTACAACACCGTTCTCAAACAGGAAGCGGTTGAGGTCGTGGCTGTGAAAACCGTCCTTCAGCGCAACATGCAGGGACCCGTTTTGTCGGTTCACGGCGTGAAATCCGGGAAACGCCGTCAGCAAATGGTCCAGGTTTTCCGCGGCGGCACGCAATTCCACGACTTCGGTGCCTTTCCCCACGTCGTCAATGGGTCCGGTGTGAATGAGCTGTCCCTTCCTTAGCACGGCGAAGTGGGTACATACTTTCTGCACCTCGTCAAGCAGATGGCTGGCCAGAATGATGGTCTTGCCATTCTGAGCGATCTTCTGGATCAGGTTGCGGATCTCCGCAATCCCCATCGGATCCAACCCGTTGGTAGGTTCATCCAGGATGAGTATGATAGGATCACCTAACATGGCCGAAGCAATGGCCAGCCGTTGCTTCATGCCAAGAGAGTATGTTCGATACTTGTCATTTTCTCTGCCTGTAAGTTCTACCAGGTCCAGGACACGAGGTATGTTGCCCAGTGGCGCCTGTTTTATCATGGCCATGAGCTCCAGATTTTGTCGCCCGGTCAGGTACGGGTAAAAGATCGGGTGTTCCAACACGGCACCAATCTTCCTGCGCACGTGGTGTGTCGGTTTTTCGCCCAGCCAGAGATATTCACCAGCTGTCGGGTTGATCACTCCCATAAGCATGCCCAGGGTGGTGGTCTTACCGCTGCCGTTTGGACCCAGCATCCCAAAGACCTGACCCCGTTCCACGGTCAGGCTCAGGTTGTCTACTGCGCAAAGCTTGCCGAACCTTTTCGTCAGGTTCCGGATGGTGAGTACAGCCTCCAATCGGGTATGTTATGTTTTTTGGATTTCAACTTATTCACTTCTCGCCGGAATCCTCGTCTTCCTCTTCTTCGTTGCCGGCATTCCGATTTACAAACGCTCGGATATTCTTGCTGATGTCGCTCTTTTCATTCATCACCGTAAAGAGTTGAACAACCTTACCGGGGTCGACCCTGCCAACGATATCCAGAACAAACAGCATTTGGTCGTCGTTTACAAGTGCCAGCATGGCTGTTGTCTTCCCATTCTTCTCCTTTAAGAAGATATCGAAGTTCTTACCCTTATGGCGACTTGTAATGATGGGCTCGAATGCCTCTGCCTGGTACTCGCCCACGATCTTTCGGAAGTCCACGTTGCGTTCGCGCGTGTCCACCACCAGCATTTTCATCTTTTCTATGTCTTTGATAGCCGCATCAAACGCGGCATCCTCCGCCTGGTTGATCATGCGAAGCGTGTTATGATAGAAAAAGAAGACGCGCGACTCGGGAAAGCGCTCTTCCAGACGTTCTGTGGTCTTGCTTTGCGCGGAGGTATCCCACGCGAAAAACAAGACCAGAACCAGCAGGGCTCCCTGGAATATCTTCCAGGATATGGCCCCTGCCGGTTTGGAAACATGTACGCTATCCATGTTACTTATTATTGTCCTTACTCGTGGGTGCTGTCTTTGTATCCTTCTTATCCATGCTCTCCAGTTTTTCCAGACCGCTGACATTCAGCTTCCTTCCAATCCGGGAAATCTGCTTCAGATCAATTTCACCAAACACGCTCAGGACCATAAACTCATCCGGGCCTCCCATCACCATCAATAGCTCTGATATCTTGTCTCCGTTCTCACGGATCATAAACTTCATGTCCTTCTGGTCGTCACGGACCGACATCAGTTCCTCGTAGTCGTTTTTCGGTATGAGTGCGAACGCTTCCCGATACAGGTCCCGGGCATTACGCGCGTTGTCTTTGGCAATGATGCGCAAGCCTTTGAGCTTGCTTATCGCGTCCAACAGCTCCTTGTCCTCAGGGGTATTAGCCTCCAGGTTTGTAAAAAGGCTACACATCTTACTGGATACGGTTACCTGGGTGAATGAATCATCCGCAGCGTATTTGTCGAAGAACCTTGATATGGCATCATTCTGTGCCTGAACGCTGACCGACGTCATGACAATAACCAGGGTCAACGCAGTTAGTTTCGTATTCATCATCTTGCTATCCGTTATAGTTCACTGTTTACTTCTTTTGTTTGCTCCTCCATTTCGCTGCGGACCTTGCGCTGCGCCTCGTTGAATAGGTCAAGTTTTCTCGCCTGTTCCTCCGCTGTACTGAAGCTCTTGGAAATTATAAGCAGCGCCCGTTTCGTTTCTTCAAATGCCAGTTCGGGGTCACTGTATGTGTCTACCATTTCCTGGGGTGTCTTTTCCCGTATTTCGGAGCGGACCAGCCAGACGGCAGCTGCCAGTACTGCTATTCCAGCGGCAATGCGCAGGCTTGCCTGGACAAAGCGGCCGAACGTGCGGGGTTTCGGCGTCGCGATCCCGGCAATACGTTGGTCGAGTGCCACATCGCGCACTTCGCTGGCCCGTTGCATTTCAAAGTATGCGAATAGGGCAGCGGCATCCCGGGTTGCGTCTGTCGGTTCGGCCTTCAGGAAGTATTCGCGAAGGGCTTGTTCCTCCTCCAGGGAGGTCTCGCAGGCCCAGTACTTTGCCAGCAGTCGTTCAATTTCCTTTGAGTCCATACGCGTTCATCCGGCTTAATTTTTCCCTGAGTGCATTTCGCGCCCGGAAAAGGTAGACCTTCACCTGGCTCATATCGAGGTCGAGCACCTCGCAAATCTCTTTGTAGCTATACCCTTCAACATCGCGCAGGTGAATAACCTGTTGCTGTTTCGGCGGGAGCGTGGTCATGATTTCCGCTACCTGCCTCATGCTTTCCACCAGTTCGGTTCGGTCGTGTGGCGACAGCGTGTCGTGGCGGATATGCAGTCCGTCCGAAAGGGGCACAGTATGCTGGCGATGGTTTAACCTGATCCGGTCGATGGCCAGGTTGTGCACAACCCGCATGCACCAGGCCTCCCAGTTGCGCACCTCCTCCATAGCCTTTCCCTTCGCCCAGACGCGGGTAAATACTTCCTGAACTACGTCCTTGGCTTCGTCCGCATTGCCCAATATTCTGAGGGCAAAGCGGAATAACTTGCTCTTCAGGGGCAAAACAGATGTCTGAAAGGCTTCGAGGTCCATTTAACCAATCCCGACTATTCGACGGGGAGTTGGTCGTATTGTTACAGCTGCCGTCAAAAGTTTTTTCTGCCGGGAGCCTGCTGTCTCCACGATCGCTCCCTTTTCGCTAATTTTGAAGCGGATGGACATCATTGTGCTGAAGCGGTTTGAGACGGTTATTGAGGCAAATATTGCCCGAACCAAACTCGACGCGTTCGGCATCCCGTGCTTCCTCACGGAGGAAAATGTCACGAACATGACAAACCACCTGCTTTCGGGTGGCATCCGGTTGCACGTTTTTGCCCGGGATGAGGAGCGCGCCCGGCAAATTGTGATGGGCGATCAACTGAGTAAAGACGATGACCTGATCGTTTGCCCGCGCTGTCATTCCCGGAAGATCATCCGAAACGGACCGGAGTCAAAGGTGGGTAAGCTGATGGGTGCGGTTGTCCGCGTGCTGCTCGGGCTAACACGGCCCTACTACTGCCAGAATTGCGGTCACGAATTTGATAACTAGCCGTGGCACAGCATTTGGGAATGGATGTTGGGCTTGCTAAATTAGGAGTAAACCAAGAACAGAAATATGTCTTCAAAGGTAATCGTGGGTGTGTTGGGTCCCGGTGAAAGTGCGACCCCGGAGGATAACGAGCTCGCATTTGAACTGGGACGGGGTATAGCAAAGAATGGATGGGTCTTGCTTACGGGAGGACGAAACTTTGGTGTGATGGATGCCGCCATGAAGGGCGCCAGGGACGCCAATGGCCTCACCGTCGCGATATTACCGGGTGACAACGACCGCGAGGCTTCCGACAATGCCGACATTCGAATTGTTACCGGCATGGGAAGCGGTCGTAACATCATCAATGCATTGAGTTCGAAGATCCTGGTGGTCGTAGGCATGGCTGCAGGTACTTCCTCCGAAGTATCCCACGCAC
>JAJJPK010000211.1:0-9859 GCA_032907565.1 Cyclobacteriaceae bacterium
CGAGACCTACCGCGGGCGGCTGCAGGCGGTGTTGCCCGGCGTCGCGGACGCCGGTGCGGACACCGTCACGCTGGAGGTTGGATCTGGCGAAGAATGGCATGGATTCGTTCGATACTGCGTTGAGCGCGACTGGGGTGGTGTTGAGAATCTGTCGCTCATTCCCGGAACGGTAGGAGCCGCACCCATGCAGAACATTGGCGCTTACGGTGTGGAGATCCGCGAGACGATCGTTCACGTCGATGCGATCGACGTGACTTCCGGCCTTTCCCGGCGGTTTTCCAACGAAGCATGTGCCTTCGGTTATCGGGAGAGTGTTTTCAAGAATGCCCTCAAGGGTCAGTACTTCATATCAAGCGTTACTTTAAGATTGACCCGGCGGAACCATGTCATCAACATATCTTACGGTGCTCTCAAGGAAACCCTTGCACGCCACGGCGTCACGTCGCCCGGGGTGCGGGATGTAAGCGAGGCGGTGATAGCCATCCGGAAGAGCAAGCTCCCTGATCCTGCGACGATCGGTAACGCGGGAAGCTTCTTTAAGAATCCTTCAGTCGATGCAGATACCCTTGCCTTCATTCGTAGCAAGGCTGACCACGTGCCTACCTTTCCTGGTGAGGGAGGTCTGACGAAGGTACCTGCAGGCTGGCTCATCGAACAATGTGGGTGGAAGGGCGTAACCCTTGGAAACATTGGTGTTCACAAGCATCAGGCATTAGTGCTTGTGAACTATGGAGGCGGTAGTGGAGCGGACATTTGGAACCTTGCGATGAAGATTCAGGAATCGGTGAAGGAGAAATTCGGAGTTACCCTTCAACCCGAAGTGAATGTAATTCATCCTTGACTTTGAACAGGTCGACGGCACTTTCGGTGTTGATAGCATGTAGGTTCATTCAAAATTTTTGCCTAAAAAGTTTTGCAGAAAAGATTTTTATTTTAACTTTTCACGTCGTTTAACTTTTTTTTAACACATTTAAACGCTATGGCAAAAACATCCGCTAAGAAAGCAGCAAAGAAAAAGCCCGCCAAGAAGGCTGGTAAGAAGGCTGCAAAGAAGAAGAAGTAATTAGGTTCGACCTAAGAACTTTGCAAAGGGAAGTAATCAGATTACTTCCCTTTTGCTTTATAAGCCGGGCCCGTTCTTCATTGCAAAAGCTGCCATCCTATCCTGATTATCGCTGTTCGTCCCCGGATATTGGGTTGAGTATTGCGCCTTGCACTCGGTTGCAGAAATATATCTTCTCTTATTTTGGGAACTCGCTGGATGGGGTTATAATTTTGTCTCCAGTAATACCAAGCATATCATATCATGGCAAAGACGAACGCGAAGACAAGTGCGAAGACGCCGGCTAAAGCCCCGGCGAAGAAGGCTCCTGACATTGAAACGGCGGCACGGACCGCTCTGGCCAAACTCAGGGAGCTCAGCCTTGATGCGCAGCTTCAAGCCGACCTGGACTGGTGTCTGGGGAGCTACAGCTACGACAAGAACCCTTCCGGTTTGTACGAGATGGTTGGACGGGCAATTAGGGTGTTCACTGCCGAACGCGAAAGAAAGACCAAAGGCGTAACTGCTAAACTGATTACGGACCTGGAGAAGAGTATCAAGAACTAGGACGCCCGACCCGGGTCAAATCAAGTGCGTGATATTGGCCAGGGTCCCGGCATATTTTTCAGCCACAACTCCGAACTTCCGAAGAAAATCCACCCCTTCGTCCGAGGCGATTCCTTTGTGCTCAGCGTACGAGTTCAGGTAAATGCACCTGCTGATGCCCATCGTATAGATAATTCGGGCACATGCCAGGCAGGGCGACAGCGTTACATATAATGTCGCTCCCTCTACCGACATCTTGTTCTTGACGGCATAAAGGATCGCATTCTGTTCCGCGTGGATCGCGAGCGAGCAACCGCCTTTCGAATCGCGCGGGCACCCTGTCTCCGGCCACTCCTCGTCGCAGTTATGTGTACCTGCCGGCGGTCCGTTGTAACCTATAGAGATAATCCGTGTATCCTTGGCGAGTACCGCGCCGACGTGCCGCTTGATGCAATGCGATCGACGCGCGAGGTTCACGGCCAACTCCATGTAGATGTCGTCAAATGCTGGTCTGCTCATCCCTGTATCCTTGAGGCAGCAAAATAAGGATTTTCAATCGACCCGAAGCGGCTCTGCACTCCTGTTCATTCAATTCTATGTACGCCCCTCCGCCGGAACGCATCCCTGTTGTCAATAACAGTGAAATAAGTATCTTAGGCGCCATGACGAAGTGGGTCGTAACTTCAGTGGTTTGGCTATGCGTGGTGAGTGTGTACGCCCAGGAGTCGCGCCTGAGCCCTCTTGCTATGGCGCGCATGCGTTACAAGGACACGTATGTGAAGATCACCTACGGGCAGCCCTACAAACGAGGCCGCGTTATCTTCGGCAGCCTTGTACCCTACGGAGAAGTCTGGCGCACCGGTGCCAACGAGGCGACCGAGATCACCCTAACGGGCGACCTTCTCGTCAACGGCCTTCCGCTGCCGGCGGGTACATACTCAATTTTTACCATTCCGGACCGGATTAAGTGGACCATAATCTTTAACCGTGAGTTGAACCTCTGGGGGTCGTACAATTACAATCCGAAACTTGATGTATTCCGCTTCGAAGCGCCCGTACAGGAAGTTCCCGAGGTAGTCGAGGCATTTACCATCACCCTCGATCAAAACAACGACCGCGCGGAGATGTCGTTTCAGTGGGACCAGGTGAGGGTTACGATACCTATTAGATTTGTAGAAACTCCATAAGAAAAATGTTCCGTTACTGTCTTGCCTTACTTCTGACACTGGTGATGCACAGCCTTGTCGCGCAGTCGACCGCGGAACTCGACATCCGTAACGGCTTTAAGGATATCCAGCTTGGTACGCGCGCCGACTCGGTGAAAGGTTCCCGGTTGCGAAAAGAGTTTACCATCAAAGAGAATGTCTACCCGTCGCAAACCTACGTGGTGGATCATCCCGAATATGCCTCGATCGGCGACGTCAAGGTCAGGAGCGTCGAACTCGGCGCCTACCGGAACCTGATCGAGTCGATCACGCTGATCACAGAAAAGGATCCGCGCCTGATGAGGGCACTGGAAAACCTTTTCGGGACAGCCACCTATGACGCAAAGAACAACCAGTATTTCTGGCGGGGGGAATCGGTAATTTTGACCTACAAGTCTCACACAAAGAAAGACCTTCTTCTCGAGTATCGCTCGCTGGTCATCCCCCGCATGATGGTTGAAGACCGAAAAAGCAAGGTCGACAAGATTGCAGACGATTTTTGAACCACAACATATACCTATGAGACACATTCTTAAACTTACCACCGCATTTGCCTTTGCAGGCTCTGTTTGCTTCGCACAAACCGATAAGCGAACCCCGGAATCAACTGAGGTATGGGAACCTCAACCTAAGATCGTCACGCCGGGTGCTACGCCTTCCGATGCACCGTCGGATGCTATCGTTCTGTTCGACGGGCGCGACCTCAGCAATTGGGTCTCCGTCGACGGTGGCGCTGCCAAGTGGACTGTCAAAGACGGCGCGATCACGGTGGCTCCCGGAACAGGCGACATTAGGACCAAAGAGTCGTTCGGTGATATACAACTCCATATCGAATGGCGCTCTCCGGCAGTCACCGATCCGTCCAAGGTAAGTCAGGGTCGCGGCAACAGCGGCGTATTCCTTCAGGAACGCTACGAAGTACAGGTTTTGGATAACTATGAGAACAAGACCTACATCAACGGTCAGGCGGGCTCCATTTATAAGCAGCACATCCCCCTGGCGAACGCGGTGAACGCCTGCAAAAAGCCAGGCGAGTGGCAAACCTACGACATCATCTACACGGCACCCCGGTTTGGCACGGATGGCCGCGTAGTCGTGCCAGCCTACGTCACCGTAATCCACAATGGCGTCCTGCTTCTCAACCATGTGGCGCTACTCGGCGCGACTGAGTACATCGGCTTCCCGCTGTATAAAGAGCATGGTGACGCGCCGCTGCGTCTGCAGGATCACGGGAATCTTGTCAGCTATCGCAACATCTGGGTGAGAAAACTATAAGGGAGCCGGCTGGTCCGACCGTGAAATCGCCTTTCCCTGAGGAAACCGCAAAACATCCTTATTTTTGCGGCCATGATTTCCGTATCGGACATTAGTTATTTGATCGGCGGACGTGCGCTTTACGAAAATGCAAGCATGTTCATCCGCCCGAAGGACCGAATTGGCCTTATCGGGCTTAATGGGAAGGGCAAGACTACACTGCTCCGGCTGATCAACGGCGATATACAGCCCACCTCTGGCTCGATTAGCAAGAGCAACGATTGCACCATAGGTTTCCTGAACCAGGACTTGCTATCCTATCAATCCGACGACGCGATACTCACCGTCGCCATGGAGGCATTCCGCGACGCCGTCGAAACACAACGCCAGCTGGAAAAAGTGATCCGCAAGCTGGAGACGGAGTACTCTGAAGACCTCGTGCACAAGCTGAGCCAGCTCCAGGAAAAGTTCGAACAGCTCGACGGATACAGCATGCAGGCAAAGGCCGAAGAGGTGTTGGAGGGAATCGGCTTTTCAACGAGCGACCTCCATCGCCCGTTACGCGAATTCTCCGGCGGCTGGCGCATGCGCGTGATGCTGGCCAAACTCCTCCTCGAGCGCCCGTCCTTGCTTATGCTGGATGAACCCACGAACCACCTCGACCTCCCCTCTATCGAGTGGATCGAAAATTATCTGCGCAACTACGATGGCGCAGTGCTGATCGTTTCGCACGACCGCCGCTTCCTCGACAACGTGGTGACAAAGACCGTCGAGGTCACGAACCAGCAATTGGTTACCTACGAAGGCAACTATTCTTTCTATCTAAAGGAAAAGGAAGTTCGGCAGCAGATCCAGCAGAATGCCTACGAAAACCAACAGCAGAAGATCAGGCAAACCGAACGATTTATTGAACGCTTCCGGGCCAAGGCCACCAAAGCACGCCAGGTCCAGTCGCGCATCAAAGCCCTGGAGCGCATGGAGCGCGTTGAGGAGGTGGTCAATGATGTGGCCGCAGTAAACTTTCGCTTTCATTTCAAACAGCAGTCCGGACGCGTCGTCGTCTCCCTTAAGGACGTCACCAAAGCATATGGCGACCTGGTTCTGCTCGAACATACCTCCGCCTCCATCGAACGGGGTGATAAGATCGCGCTGATTGGGGCGAATGGTAAGGGCAAATCAACCTTACTCCGGATTCTCTACGGCACAGAGCCCATTGAAGGCGAGCGAACCATAGGATATAATGTCATCCCGGCCTTTTATGCGCAGCATCAGCTGGAAGCATTACACGTCGATAGCGAAGTCCTCGAAGAATTGAAGCAGGCGGGATCAGGCAAGACGGAACAGGAGTTGCGCAATGTACTGGGATGCTTTCTCTTTACCGATGAGGATGTCTTTAAGAAGATCAAAGTGTTGTCGGGCGGTGAAAAGTCGCGCGTGGCCCTTGCCAAGACACTGATATCCGAAGCCAATTTCCTGTTGCTGGACGAGCCTACCAACCACCTCGACTTCATTTCGGAGAACATCCTGATCCAGGCACTTCAGCAGTACAAGGGAAGCTTCATCGTGGTCTCGCACAACCGCCACTTCGTAAGCCAGGTGGCAAACAAAATCTGGTACATCGAAGATCGCCAGATCAAGGAGTATCCTGGTACGTACGAAGAATACGATTACTGGCTGAGGAACGTAGCACGCCCCGCACAAAAGACGTCTCCTGTTGCCGAAAAGAAAACGCCTGAAAAGCCAAAGCCCGCCCGCAAAGAGAAAGTATCTGACGGCAAGTCGGCATTGATGCGCCAACTCCAGGAGGTTGAGGCAGACATTGAAGGACTGGAACGACGGCTTCTGGAAGTGCAGGAAGAGATGGCACGCCCGGAAGCGTATGCTGACTATGAAAAGCTGGGAAAGCTGAAGTCTGAATACGAAGACATCAAGCAACGCCTCGACGATGCCAACGAGAAGTGGGATGAGTTAGCAACTCAGATTGAGGAGTAGCGACGTTCGGTAAGCCCGGCAGGCACCTAAACACCTAAACACGTAGGCACGTACGCACGTAAGCCTTCACATCAGTCCTATCCCAATCTGAAACACAAAACGCTCTGCACGTTCTTCAAGTGTATAACGCAGCGGTGTCCAGAACCCCGTATAGTCACCTTTCATCTTCTGCATTTTATAGCCAGCGCTCAGATTGACCAGGACTTTTCCTGCCGCGATCTGGTATCCGGCTACGGGGCTGATCATGAAGCCTCCGCGGGTTCCATCGATGTTAATTGCTTCGCTTGCGGTGAGCAGACGGCAGATAGATTGGCCGGCATTGAGCTGGAGAAAGACACCTTTATCGCGGGCATCGTTGAAAAAGTACGACACGCTGCCAAATATCGGCATGGTACGCCATCGTTCGTACCCTTCAATCCCGACACCGGCCGCCACAGCCCATCGCCGCACGCTGATACCATGGGAAGTCGTTGCACTGCCGGTCACCAGACCATGTTGGCCACCGACGATAATGCCTGTTGTAAACCGATTGTAGTACGCTATGCGTGGCTCGTCGTGCTGTGCCTGCGCTACGGCAGCACCTGTCGTGAGAAGGCAGAGCAGGACGATACCGCCGCGTGGATTCATTGGACCACGGAAATGTGACTTAGCAGCTTGAGTTTTTTCCTGTTGGAATAATCGTACTGGTAGAGGCCCTCTTCACTGATCATCATCAGCACGTTGTTGTAGGGAATAACGTCAAAGGCTTTCATAAAAGGGTGATGAGCCAACAAGTTATCGCTGAGCGCCAGCTTGTCGGTCACGTCGTACATTTTAAGCCCTGCCGAGCCGTCGCAGACGAAAAGCAACGACCCGTCTATGCCGAGGCCATGGGGATTTGTCATCTCGTAAGTCGCGACTCTCGTCGGAATCGTCGGGTCACTAATGTCGATGATCTCCAGGAGGTTATCGAGGCCGACGCAAGTGAAATTGGTGGACCGAAGGGTGACATAGGCATAATCATCAGATACGACGACCGGATCACAGCTCGCTATATGGGGATAGACGCTAATCAGATCGGGATAGGCCGGTGTGGAAACGTCGATGATGTACATTGCCGACCGCGATCCTACGAACACCTTGTCTTTGTATGGAAAGATCGTTTCGATGTCCCAGTTCAGCTCAAGGCTGTCGACCGCAATCGGATTGGTGGGATTTTGGATGTTAACCGACTTGAGGAAGCGGTTGTCCAGGTAAAAGAGCTGCCCGGAGTTGATTGTCATTCTAGCCAACGAGCCGCCAAGACCGGGGCCAGAGCCAGTCCCCGGTGCTATGGCAGCCGTCGAGTTGAAACTTTGAGCCATTTCATATGACACCGCAATACCATCCTTGTAGTAAAATCCACCCCACGTCTCGAGTGTCACATCGCAGGCTGCAGTTTCAAAATTTTCTTCCTTCCTTTCCCAGGAAGTCAACACGCCTTTCGCGGGATCCAGGTTAAATCCCAGTGAATTGTAGGCGCTAAATGCGTTTTCCTTTCGTCCGATAAGCCGGACGTTGTTCAGGTCGCTGATGTCGAACGACACGAGGTCGATGTAGCTGTCAGCAAATAGGATGTTGTTGTTGATCGCGAGGTCATAGTTACCGGGTACGCTGATGAACTTGACAGGTTTTGGCGCCTGCGGGTCATGGTTGTCGATAACATGTATGCCCTCGCCGGGTTCGTTGATAAAGAGGTAATCATCCTTGAAATAGATTCGCCCCATGGTGTTTACTGATCTGGGCTCAGTAACTTCCACGGATTCACGTATCGTTGCTACCGGTGTATAAACCGGTTCAAAGTAAACGTACTGTGCGGTCCGTTCACATTGGTCGGTGCATCCCTCAAGCACGACGCTCAGGCCAAGGAGCGCCGTCAGAAAAAGCAGCGCGTAAAGGGATACGTGCAGCCTTTTTTGAATTCTGGTTTCCAGGGGAGCCATATACTGGATTGTCTTTGTCCCTTAGACACTCCCCCGCGCCCTGGGGTTGGAAACTCAGTCAAAAATATAACGGAACCGCAATCCTACGTCGAATGTGACGGGCGTCGCTGAGAGCCCGACGTCTGACTTGTATATGGAGCTGAACGGATACCGCAACCCGGGATTAAGCGAAATGCGGTACTTTTCCGAAAAGCGATAGCTGAACTCTGTGCCTACGAGGCCGCTGAAGTTGACGGTGCGGTAGGGCGAATCGCTACCGCTTCCGTTCGTCACCTTTTCGAGGTTGCCGCTCTGCGGTTGAAGCGTGTTCTGGATAAACAAGTCGGTCGCCACACCTCCGGTGAGCTGCACGCCAAAGGCGCGGTTCACGAGGAGATATCCCGCCTGAATCGGAATACTCAGGAACTCCATATTGTTGCTGACGCTATATGGTGCGGTTGGCACCACACGGGCCGCCGCGTCGGTCATCTTGGTGATCTCCGCCGAGTACGCCGCGGTAAAATTCTGGTAGTCTTCGGTCACTACAGCGTCCGACATAAAGGACGCATTCTGCGTAATGTAGTTTATGCCGCCTTGCAACACCCAGCGCGGGGCAATCCGGCCGCCGACGTTCACGCCTACAGAGTACGTAACACCGGAAGCCTGAGATTCACTCGCCAGCGTGTTGTTGACGGACGTCAGGTTCATTGTATTGGCCATGAGTGTAGGCGACTGCAAGGTACCTGCGCCATAGTTGCTGAACGTGCCCGCTGAAAAGCCTACCGACGTCCAGATGCGCTCGCCTTCATACTTCTTGCGCTCCGCTTCCGCACGTTCTTCCATCGCTATGCTGGCCAGCAGCAGGTCGAGCTTGTCGGGCTCCGTCTTGGGGAAGTGGGGCTCTATGGTCTTTTGCTTGACCAGTGGTGGTAGTGGCCGGTCGCGGAACGTCGGTATTGCGTCTTGCCCTGCGTTGTGTTCCGCAAGCAATACTGCCCGGTCGGTATCTGGAGTAGTCTGTTCGGCACCAGGTACTCCAGCATGTTCAGCACCAGATACTGCGGTATGTTCAGTACCAGGAACTACGACGTGTTCACCAGCCACTCCCTGGCGTTCACTATCACGTCCAACCTGTTCGGTACCAGGTATGGTCTGTCTGGTCTGGGGTGCGCGCTGAGCGATCTGGCTGCGAACGTCGCTGCGGTCAAACGCCGTCGGCGTATCAGCGGAAGTTTCAGAACGTTCTACCGATGTGTTGCCAGGCGCATTCTCACGCACATTATCATTGACATTCTCACTCCCTTTCGAAAGTCGCTGGGACAGTGCTTGCTCAGGAGTTTCTCTGGCAGCAGGTGTATCAGTAGCGGGCCCGATATCATCATGCTGAGCCGTCAGCCCGGCGGGGTCCGTACGATTAGCACTAAGGAGGTACAGGCCTGCGCCAGCAAGGGCGAGGCCAAATACAACGGAAGCGGCGGCGAGCAGCTTGAAGAACGTAAGGCGCTTCTTCATCTGACCCCTCTCGAGGCGCTCCAGATCAAGCTCAATGTTCATCCACACCTTCTCTGAGGGCGGCACTTCGGCATCGCCGAACGATTTCCTGAACGACTCCTCAAATTTTTGCCTCTCCATACTTCTTGTAATAGGACGATTCCTTTAGCAGGCGCGATTGTAACAGGGCCTTTGCCCTTGCATACTGGGATTTGGACGTGCCTTCCGAAATACCCAGGCACTCCGCAATTTCCTTGTGGCTGTATCCCTCAATGGCGAAAAGGTTAAACACGATCTGACATCCCTGCGGCAACTCCTGGATAAATTCCAGAAGCTGGGAGAAATGCAACTCGGGCAGCACCAACTCGTCTGTAGGAAGATTAATCTCC
>JAJJPK010000212.1:0-9846 GCA_032907565.1 Cyclobacteriaceae bacterium
GGCGTGGCTAAAAGGGTTGATGAAAGGATCGGTCTTTGGATCCGGCTGCCAGTCCTTATACTGTTGCGGATTGTCGAGCATGCCCATTACCCACGGGTAGCCGTAGTGTCCTCCCTTCCGCAACCAGAACATGTCTTCAGGGTGATCGTAGTCGCCCGAGTTGGAAACTGCAAACAAATGCCCCTCCGGTGAGAACGCCAGGTCGTATGCATTGCGTATCCCCTCGGCAAACAGGTATCCATTCTCCACGAGAAATTCCCGATCGTTGGGCAGATACAACGCCTCCACGTTCACAGGGATGCGCAGCACACACGCGGTCAACGCCTCGTCGCGCGATCCGGGGTATTCACCATCGTTATCCTGAACCTCACCATGATCGGTACGCGCGCCGCTGTTAACGAAAATATACTTCCTGTCCGGGCTGATCACCGTACCATTGAAGCCGTGATCGAATATCGTCTTCGTGCTCCCGACATCTTCTGTAATAAAGCCCAGACTCCAGTCGCGCTTACCCTGCCGGTTCAGTTTACCTTTCATCATAATGCCCTTCGTACCCTTACCCCGATTGACAGAAATGTTGCCTACCAGGAAAAGTGTGCTGTCGAGAAATGACGCTCCCTGCAAGCGTGTGATCCCATGATCCGCTGCCGTGTATTCCCTGACGAGATAACGGTTGCCCGCAAAATCCTCTGCAACACGAATTACATCACCCGAAAACGTCGTGTAATAAAAGTTTCCGGTCACCGGATCGATCAATAGCCGCACAGCATCCGGTCCGATTGCCATGAAATGCGAGATCTTAATATCGTCGCGAAGCGCAACCGGAACATGCTGTGCACTCAACCCCGTTGTGATGAGCAGGGCAAACACCAAACAGAGGAATCGCATTATGTTATTCGCCACTTCCGTCATCTGCAAGGATCCGTATATAGGCAACCAGTTCCCAACGCTGTTCATCCGTGAGCAAATCGCCATAAGGTGTCATGTTACCTCTTCCTGTCGTGAGTTTCCAATACAAGGCGCCATCCGACTGACCTCTGATCTCGGACGATCTAAAGTCGGCCGGGGGTATCGGAAACGAAGCGCCTGCAGCGCCGTCGCCGCGGCCCTTCTTCCCATGACACGACCAGCAGTAGAGATCATAACTTTCCTTTCCGCGTTCTGCTGAAGCTGCCACATCATTCAGTGGATTCTTTAATGTATCCGTCCAGGCAGGCGCCACCCATCTCCCCTCCTGCAACGGCGGTCGTTCAAACGAAAGAAGCACCATCGCCGCAATTCCCATCAACACTATTCCCACCGCCGGCTTCCGGATTTTCATTGTTTAAAAGGTTTTGCAGCAAGCCCATTGAGATCCCACGCGACTTCACCATTGGCTATTGTAACCTGGCACGTCAGTTTGCGATCGCCAGGCATCCTGAAGCCACGAACATCAACAAAGCCGAAATTGCCCCGATCCAAACTCAACACCACAACATCAGCCGGTGCGCCAACATCCAGGTTGCCCAGCTCTTCGCGGTGAATGACACGCGCTGGCGTCCACGTTGCACACGTGATCACTTCATTGAGCGACATGCCGAGGTTGATAAGTTTTGACATGATGTTGAGCATGTCTTTCATGCCCTTATTCATACTGCCTGTGTGAAGATCCGTGCTGATGGAGTTGGGTCGGAAACCTTGCTGTATAGCTGGTACTGCGATTTCATAAGCAAAGCTCCCACCTCCGTGGCCCACGTCAAAAATGATTCCGCGCTGCTGCGCTTTGGAGACAAAGGGTTCGAGTTTGCCGTCCTTGACAATGGGCATTCTTCCCTTCACATGCGCGAAGCAATGCGTGAAGATGTCACCCGGTCGCAACTTTTCCATGAACAGCGTCTCCAGGGAAAGTGGCGGATCGCTTCCACCAAAGTCGACCATCACAGGGATGCCCGCCAACTTGCCCGCCTCAACGGCGCGCTCGGTTGGTATCCACGTGTTGCCTTCAAAGTGTGCAAGTTTGATCCCCACAACATAATCTTTGTTCTCCTTCGCCACTTTCGCCGTCATGGCCGGATCCATGTCGTCAATATTTTGCTCACGTGCCCCGCCGCTCATTCCGTTTCCGACGATGTTGAGGAAAGACAACACCCGTGTCGTCGACTGATCGATCGTCTGCGCTTTAAACGTTGCAAAGTTTCTCCACCCTGCACCTCCTACATCAACAACTGTAGTCACACCCGACCGCAGGGTAAAGCCATCGGGCGGAAGCGCAGAGAAGCTGTTGCTGAGATAGTGGCCCGGTTCTGTGCCGAAGAAATGATGGCCGTGGATGTCGATAAGACCGGGAACGACATACAAACCGGTTGCGTCGACCACCTGGGTAGCATCTTGATTGATATTAGGCGCCACCTGCACGATCTTTCCATCGTTGATCGCGACGTCCATAACACCGTCACGTCCGTTTTTCGGATCGATGACATGTCCGTTTTTTATTAAAAGATCCAGCGTCTGCGCGTGAAGCTGAACCGCAAGTGCGACAAGCGCGAACAACAAGAGCATTCCTCTTTTCATGGGGGTAGGATTTTTTGATTCTGTGAGGCCCAGCATCAAGATAATGAGAAAAAAACCGCATCACCAATACTTTTTAGTGCGCGGCGCCGGGGGTTTTGATGTGTCGTGGGGTTTGGAAAATGCACACGAAGTGCACACGGGAGAAATATTGAAGCCCCGCCTGCTCAACTGGTGTGGACCAACATTATAAGAGTTAGCGCTGGACAGTCGGGGAAGATGAAGGGTTGAAGAGTTGAATGGTTGAATAGCGATGTGAAAATGATAACGTTCCGGGCATCCAAGGCAGTTCATTGGGATCATAGCTGGGATGTGGGCGAAGGAGCGAGGTTGAAGAGTTGAAGATCTTCAACTCTTCAATCCTTCTTAAGATACCATACTAATAATGACGTCCCGATCAACGTCATGACCCCCATCACAACAGGAAGCCCGCTCATGGGGGCCAGGTCGTTGGTGTACAGTACGACACTTATCGTGCCGATGGTAAGATCCATCAGGATGGTGAAGGTTAGGGCGGCGGGAGCAAGCGCCAGGGCGAAAGGCATCTTTCTTAGTGAGAACAGGCCCACGAGAAACAGCCCGGGCAGGCACACGGAAAGATCGAGTACGTGAACAGGGTTTGTGATCAGGCCAGTCTCAGCAAGGGCCTCGGGCGCCGTGTTGCGAAGAGACGCCGGAATGATCTCCATAAGCCAAAGCAGATAAAACGCACCGGCGATTAGCATCAGGTAGTACGACACCCACCGTATTGCCTTGTGATCGCCAGACTCGTGATACGGAGGGAGGACCGCCGCGCTTTTCAGAAAATAGGCGAATGCAAATACCGACACACCCAAAGCGAGGCAGTAAAGCACGAACAGCATGTTGAAGTGAACTGCGAAGCAATAGATCACGAACGTATACACGCAATACGTTACCACGCCGCCCCACAGAAGGAACGCCACATTTTTTGTCCTTGCAAAAAACGAAGTAAGCAACAGCGCCGGCATCACAAAGAACAGATCAAAGCCGTCCTGGGCGACGGCCTGCGCATACCAGTTTGGCGACTCCCCGCTATACACAGCACGCACCATTAAACCGGGTATGCTGATGGCACACACGAGACCAGCCAGGGCTATGGAGAACGCTCGAACGATAGTCGGATTGGGTTGCATAGCGGCAACTTGAACGCTTCAAGTTGTGCAATCTGAAGCCGCCTCGCAAGCCCGACGACGCGCCTTTTTAAAGTATTTTGCTTGCAGGCAACCCCTACCCTTCTCGGAGGGGGTCGGGAAAGGCTACCCCATACGTGTCGCCGCAGGCTTTCAAGGCCGCAGGTATGGTAGGATAAAGCGATACCCCGTTGCTTTTTTGTTTTTCTCGCAGCTGTAAGGCACGCGTTCCCGGCATTCGTACCGGACTGCCTATGGGCCGAGACGCGAGACAGGCATCAACCAAATATCCCATCTCCTTCGTAAACATGTCGCGTCCGCCAAAAGCCTCTGGATCCATTACCTGAAGGAACACCGACGCACCCCATTGCGTCGGATGGTCTGCGCGTCCGTAGCCGGCAAGCCCACTCGTGAGCGCCTCCACAAGGATGCCCAGCGCAAATCCCTTGTATCCGGTGTCCATCCCTCCCAGCGGGAGAATCGTCGCGGGCGGATCCTGCACAAATGCTTCCGGGTCGTCGGTCGTGTTTCCCTCTGCCGTCAGCAACCACGGATGCGGCAGCCGTTTGCCTTCTTCCTTGCTACGAAGAACGAGACTGTTGGACGTTGTGGACATGCTGACGTAGAAGCTGATGGGTTCGCCATCCGTCGGTATTCCGCCAGCGATGGGGTTGGGCGTGTACACCGCGTCAAGTCCTCCGTATGGTGCGACCGACTTTACTCTGGGATCGCTGGACGACAGCAGCATGATGAGTCCTTCCTTTGTCACGCGTTCGGGATAGGTTGCGAGGCAAGCGATGTGATGACTCTTTCGCATAACCAGGGTTGCCACTGGATGCTGAGGCACACGTTCTATCAAAAGATCTATCGCCTTATGAACGAGCCAGGGTCCCGGCAGGTAGTTACCGTCCCAGACGATGGCAGACCCACGGTCGGAGATAACGGAGGGTTCGCCGTCATGTGTCATTTTTCCTTCGGCGATTTCTTTTGCATAGGCGGGAAGAAGATGCAGGCCATGGGTAGTGTGTCCCATGAGGTCGGCCTCCACCAGGGTTTCGGCTACTACGGATGCTTTGTCGGCGTTGAGTCCGGCAGCCGACATCACGTCGCGCGCGAACTGAATAAGGTCGTTATGGGAATAAACCATTGAGGGATGTGTAGTTAAAACCTTGCAACAGGCTCCTTACGGCATAAGGATCACCGAAAGGCTCCGGGGTCCGTGGGCGCCAATGACGAGCGACTGCTCAATGTCGGCCGTCTTGGATGGCGCCGAGACGAACACACCGTATCCCTCTTCAGCAACGGAAATGCGCGCATATGCCTCATGCAGGTTGGCGACAATATCTTTTTCGCGGATAAGGATCGCAAGGTCCTGTGCGATGAACGGAAGGACTCTCTTGACAAGCCGGGACTCACTCAGCCAGATGGCAGCGTTTTCCGCTACTCCTACCTCGCCCTGTACAACAGCCAGATCGACATCCGCAAGGGTATGGGGGTCATCTTCAACGCGCACGGGTCGCGATCCTTCAATCCCATCAACAGTGGAAATGATATGATATGCGGAAGGATACTCGCGCTTGATAACCTCAGCGGCCTCTTCAATCCCGGAAGCCCGGAAGAACCTGCCGCCGTTTTTTGTAACCCAGGATTCAAACAGGGCGATGATATCCCCAACGTCCACTGGTCGTATCGTATACGAAACAGCAGCGTCCGCCGACGGCTTAGCCGACCGAATGGCATTGAGTATTTGTTCGCGGCTATTCACGGTTCTGCTTCTCCTTTTTTATGTACCAGTCACGAAACGTTTCTCCAGGATTGGCAGGAAGCTCCCGCGACCTACCCCAGATAGTGATACGTCCCGGCACCAACGGTAGCAGCGCGCGGGCAAGGCGCGCCGACAACCGGAAGAGACCCGGCTTTGCAAACACGCGACCAGCCGCCTTCATCATCAAGCGTTTCGACAGCGGCTGCGCGTGAGCCTCTGAGATCACCTGCCGCCATTTGAATAGCTGTTCGTGGATGTTAATCTTTACCGGACACACATCGGTGCATGAGCCACACAACGTTGATGCAAAAGGCAAAGAGCTGTACGCCTTGAGATCAAGGTTGGGTGAAAGAATGGAACCTATCGGACCCGGCACAGTAAAACCATAGCTATATCCCCCACTTCGCCGGTATACCGGACAGGTGTTCATGCATGCCCCGCAGCGAATGCATTTTAGTGAGTTGCGAAAATCCGGACGTCCGAGCTGGCGCGACCGGCCGTTGTCGACGAGAATGATGTAAAGATGACACCCCGGCGCGGGCCGATGGAAATGCGACGTATAAGACGTAATGCTTTGTCCTGTTGCACTCCTTGCGAGGAGACGAAGGAACACCGCAAGGTGTTCTGCGCGGGGGATGATCTTCTCGATGCCCATGCTGGCGACATGGACGGGTGCAAGGTGGACGCCCATGTCGGCGTTACCTTCATTCGTACAAACCACAAAGCCGCCAGTTTCCGCGATAGCGAAATTCACTCCTGTCAACGCAGCGTCGGCCAGCAGGAATTTTTCACGCAGGTGGCCTCGTGCCGCCTCCGTGAGTTTTTGTGGATCGTCTTCGCCAGCACGTGTCCCAATCTTTTCATGAAAGATGTCGCCGATCTCCTTCTTCTTGAGATGAATGGCCGGCATCACGATATGGCTGGGAGGTTTGCCCAGGAATTGCACGATGCGTTCTCCCAGGTCGGTGTCCACCACTTCGATACCGTTCTTCTCGAGATACGGGTTAAGATGGCATTCTTCAGTAAGGATTGATTTGCTCTTTACCAGCCGCCTTACCTTGTGTGCCTGCAGGATGTTCAATACATGGCGATTGTGTTCATCGGCGTCTGCAGCCCAGAGCACCTTGACGCCGTTGGCTGTTGCCGCACGCTCAAATTGAAGCAGGTACGTGTCGAGGTTAGCGAGAACGTCATCCTTTATGGCTGAGGCCGCGGTGCGGAGGTCTTCCCATTCCGGAACGTTGTGCATGGCCGCATCGCGCTTCGCGCGTACAAACCAAAGGGTATCATCGTGCCATTTCGATCGCGGACGGTCGGTGAGGAACGTTGTAGCGCCTTCGGCATGCGACTTCATCGATACGGTTTCATCGGACACTTCCCAAGCAATTCACTTCTTCATCCAGAACGGGGCGGTAACAAACCAACCAACAGTACCGATGAACATGAGGAGTTTGTTCTGGCTCATGCTCATAACCTGCGCAAACACAAGAAAAGCCGGGACGATCGTCATCGCCAAAAAAACGAAGGATAGTATCATTAATGCCCTGGTTCTCATACGTTCGTGATTTAAACAGCCCGGGGTTTTTGAATTATTCGGCTTGCCACCACGTAAAGTACGACGGCGATAAACCATCCGGGCAACCCGACAAAGAAAATCTCAACACCGAAACTCAGGTTCAGCCACAGGCAGACTAGCAAGGTGAGCACCCATGTAGCCGCTGCGGCGGTGTTGAACCGCAGCCCCGCCCGTTCGGCGTATTCGTCCTGAAGCCCCAACCTCGGCAGCAGGTACACATCCGCAAAGATCACCGCGCCGGCAGGCATGAGAATGAGTCCATAGAGTGCAACGAATTCCAGCAACTTCATCACAAGTGCAGGAAACAAGGCGGCGATGGTGGTTACCAAACCCACGACGAGCGTCACCTTCCACGTCTTCCACTTTGCATTGATGGCCTGGACAGCGAGACCTGCGCGATACAACGTCGGGTTTGCCGTTGTCCAACCGGCGATGATGACGCAGAGCGCTCCTGCCACGCCCGCTGCATTATACGCTACGGGTCCTGGAGCAAATTCCGTCGTATTCGCGGCGTGTTGCAGAAAGAGTGCATACAGAATACCGGACGCAACCCAGGCGATATAGTGACCGAGGACCATTCCGGCTGACGACGCAAAACCATACTGCCATTTTTTTGCGTACCGTAGCAGCGACATGTCGGCCATCCCGATATGCATGGCCATGTTGCAGAACCACGCGAAGAAAGTCACATGCCAGAAGGTGAACTTACTTTGGCCTTCAAGAGGAACGCCAGTCCAGATCTTGGTTTCCGCTACCGGCCAGAAGTCGGACAAGGAAGTGACACCCAGTTCAGGAAGGACGGCCACAGCCGCAGCAATAAAAATCATGATCATCCAGGGTGCGGCCAGGTTGGCGAACCTTGCCACCTGGTCAAAGCCGAACATGGCAACCACTGTAGTAACAGCGCCTACAACCAAGACGGTGAGGACCCATCCCACGCTATTGGGATAGATATCGTTCAGTGTTGGCATGGGAAGATCGAATGGTATTCCTACGGCGGTAGCGCTGACGGCGATCATGGATCCTGCCAGAAAGCAGAACAGGCCGGCATTGACGAGGTTGTAGCCGAGCGCAAAGTTTTTCCCTCCTATTTTTTCAAGCTGATAGTAAAGCGTAATGCGTTTTCTCACCGAGATCTTTGCCGTGAGGTAAGCCCAACACAACACGGCGAGAAAGTTTCCTATCAGAAGTCCCCAAACCAGGTCGGATGCCGTCACGCCGTGTGCGACGAATAGGGGTCCGATTACAAACTCTGTCCCGGCGGTGTGTTCGCCAGCGTACGTTCCGAAAAAACTCTTCCATCCCTTGAGCTTGCTTTCGGGCACAGGTTCTCGCTCAAATTCGTTGACCGCGTCAAGTTTGTCGACCAGACTTTTTCTGTTGAATAAGGCCATAGGTTTGGGGTGTGGCTTCTGCCAGAGTTCGCTAAGTTACCAAACATACCCGCATCTGTAACACGGGCTGTCCTGTAGTATCAGGGAACGGGCGCATCAGATGCTGTCCCGGTTGATGAAATGGAAGGCGTTTTTTACCACCTCCTGTTTGCGCGACTGGATCATGTAGGCGGCAGTTTCGCCCATAGCATCGAAGTCGGTCGAGATCACGGTGATTCCCAGGAGGTCCTTGAGGGGTGTGTCGTTGTATGATATTACGCCAACGTCTTTGCCCATAGTCAGGTTTCGGTCGCGAATCTGCTTGACCAGCGCCACCAGGTCGTTTTCTTCGATGATGATATAGGCGTCTTTCGACTGCAACTCCATGTCGGCATAAATCTGGTCGAGCACCTCAAACTGAAAGTCGTAGTCTGCGCAAAACTGCTGAAAGCCCGTGCGAATCCTTGTGGGATAAGGGTACACCGCCTTACGTGGATATACCAGGATCAGCTTCTGATATGAGCGCAGGCATTCGCTTGCCTCGCTCAGCGCTTCGTAGATATCCATCCTAAAATCCTGGTAGACGGCGGACCTCACGTCCAGTTCCGGAACGAGGTTGTCGATGAAGATCACCTTTTCTTCCGGAAGCGTGCGGAGCGCTTCGAGAACCTCGGGTGTGATGGTACGATGCGTCAGATTTTCATCTTTGAAGTGCGGCATGATGACGTAGTAGTCGTATGCCCCCCGCGACTCTTCCAACTCCCCCAGAAATACCTTGGGATCGCAGTGATACACCTTCAGGTCGACCCGTGTGCGCGATCCAAGGCTCGCGACAAACGCGTTGTAGATGCGCAGCTTGTATGAGCTGAGTTTGTTCATGAGGAACATGACCGACACGCCCGACGCTTCCACGGCGCGCGCAACGTAGTAGCCTTTACCTTTCGCCGAGACGATGATCTTTCGTTCCTTCAGAAAATTGTATGCCTTCTCGACGGTATCCCTTGACAGGTAGTATTCCTCTGAAATCTCATTAATGGATGGAATCCGCATGCCCACCTTAAGACTCCCTCTCTCGATCTCCTCCAGGATTGAATTGACAATCTGGCGGTATTTCGGCATCCGGGAGTCGCTGTCAATCCGCAATAATTTCAGGCTTTCCATAGGGTTACCAAAGTAATGAAATTAGGAACGTCATACTAGTGGGGAGTTCGTTCGCGGTAGCCGTTCTGTTCGGTAATCGGTGACCGGCAATCGGGAATCGATAGAGGTAGCTCGCCGGGTGTGTACCATGGGCTAACATTGGCATGTCGGTAGTCCGGGGCGAAGCCCCGGGATTAGGGCGTTCGCATGGACGCGCGCCACGGCCGATATTTCTTGGAGGAACACCTGGTATAGGCGCGAAAAGAGTTGAGAAGGGATCGAGGAAGAACGTGG
>JAJJPK010000213.1:0-9816 GCA_032907565.1 Cyclobacteriaceae bacterium
CTCTGTCAGGGACAGCGCGATTGAAAGGGGAGGAGGTAGGAAGTGAGAAGTGAGTGATTGGGTGATTGAGTGAATGGGGTGGGTTCAAGCGTAACTCGTTGTCTCCGTGGTTACACTATCGGCAAGGCGCACAAAAAGTGGATCGGGGTCAATTTCAACACTCCAACACTTCAACACTTCAACACCTCAATACCGTAGATGCTTCACTGTCAACCCCTGATTGATCAACTGCTGCAGCGACTCGATACCGATCTTCAGGTGCAGGCGGGCGAACGTGGCCGTAACCATCGAGTCACTTTCTTCAGTCTTAACGCCTTCGGGTATCATAGGTTGATCCGAAACCAGTAGCAAAGCGCCCGCGGGAATTCCGTTGGCGAATGCCGTAGAAAAGATCGTAGCGGTCTCCATGTCGATGGCCATCACCCGGATCCTGCGCAGATATTTCTTGAAATTCTCATCCCACTCCCACACCCTTCGGTTGGTCGTGTAGACGGTGCCTGTCCAGTAATCCTGGCTGTTGTCTCGAATCGTCGTGGAGATGGCTTTTTGTAATGCAAACGCAGGCAATGCGGGTACCTCCGGCGGAAAGTAATCGTTAGACGTACCTTCTCCCCGTATTGCCGCGATCGGCAGGATAAAATCGCCGATGTCGTTCTTCTTTTTTAGCCCACCGCACTTGCCTAAGAGAAGACAGGCTTTGGGCTTTATGGCGCTGAGACAATCCATGATGGTAGCGGCATTGGGGCTGCCCATACCAAAGTTGATGATGGTAATGCCACCAGCAGTCGCGCTCGGCATCGCGCGGTCCAAGCCCACCACAGGTACATCGTGATACTCAGCGAACATCGTGACATAGTTGGTGAAGTTCGTTAGCAAAATATACTGGCCGAAGTCGCCCAACCTCTGGCCGGTATATCGCGGAAGCCAGTTTTGTGCTATATCCAGTTTTGTTTTCATGATTGGTCTTTAGTTACTTTCGGCATGGTCGAACTCAACCTCCCTTCGTTTGAATATAGAATAAAGAAGACAGACGGGAAAATTTTCATATTCGACGAGATTCGTAAGAAATTCGTTTCATTAACTCCGGAAGAATGGGTTCGTCAACACGTGGTCAACTATATGATCGTACATCTTAAATACCCACGTGCACTGATTCGTATCGAAGGCGGCACCCATTATAACCAGCTGAGGAAACGTACGGACATCGTGGTGTACGCCCGTTCCGGTACGCCGTGGATGGTAGTCGAATGCAAGGCGCCTTCCCATAAGGTTGGCCCGGCAACCCTTCGCCAGGTTTCTGTATACAACGTAACGCTAAGGGCCTTGTACATAGCCGTTACCAACGGCATCACCACCGTATGCGCGTGCGTCGATCCGGCTTCATCACCAACCCGGGTACTGTCGCACTTTCCTGCTTACGACTAAGCTGCCGTGATGTACTTATCGATCGGCGTATAGGGAAGGTTGAAAGCTTCAGCTACTGCAGGGTACACGACCTCGCCGTGAATGATGTTCAGCCCACGCTTCAGGTCGTCGTTATCGCGACATGCATTGACCCACCCGTAGTTGGCCAGCTTCACTGCATACGGTAGGGTAGCGTTAGTAAGGGCGAGCGTAGAGGTGTGGGGAACAGCCCCGGGCATATTGGCGACGCAATAGTGGACTACACCGTCGATAACAAACGTAGGGTTTTCGTGTGTGGTGGGCGTACAGGTCTCAATGCATCCACCCTGGTCAACGGCAACATCAACGAGTACTGTACCGGGCCGCATATGCTTGAGCATGTCACGGGTCACGAGCCTCGGTGCCTTGGCGCCAGGGATGAGGACTGCACCCACTATGAGATCAACTTCGGGCAACAGTTGACGAATAGCATATTCATTCGACACCAAGGTCCTGACATTGCCCGGCATCACATCGTCGAGGTACCGGAGGCGTGCCAGGTTGACATCGACCACAATGACGTCAGCGCCCATTCCAGCGGCAATCTTTGCGGCGTTCGTGCCGACGACGCCGGCTCCCAGTACCAGAACTCTCGCAGGGCGTACGCCCGCAACACCTCCCAGTAGTATTCCCCGTCCCTGCAGCGGTTTCTCGAGATATTTGGCTCCTTCCTGTATGGCCATGCGCCCCGCAACTTCCGACATGGGGATGAGCAGGGGAAGGCTTCCGTCGGCCTTCTCGACTGTTTCGTAACTCAGGCACACCGCGCCGCTGTCGATCATGGCGCGCGTAAGCGGCTCGTTTGAGGCGAAATGAAAATAGGTAAACACGAGCTGATCCTTCCGGATCAATCGATACTCATCGCCTACCGGCTCCTTCACCTTCATGATCATCTCGGCACGCGAGAAAATGTCCTGTGCGGTATCGAGCATCTCTGCTCCGGCCCCGCGGTACTCTTCGTCGGAGAATCCGCTGCCGGCTCCCGCCCCGCTCTGGATGTACACGACATGCCCGCGCTTGGTCAGTTCCTTTGTTCCGGCCGGCGTAAGGGCCACGCGGTTTTCATTATTTTTGATTTCCTTGGGGACACCGATGACCATAACTAACGTTTAATAGGCACGAATATAGCAAGCGAATTTTGATGACATTGATGGGAGCCCACAAAATATGAATGAACATGGGCGGTATGCGTTTTACGGTACATTACGGCCGGGTATGGAGCTTCACCGAATGTACCAACCCGGCATGATCCATCTGGGGCAAGCGCTGCTGGAAGGCTATCGCCTGTATTCCCTTGGTGATTATCCTTATGCGGTACCTTCATCGGCCGGGCATATCGTGGTGGATCTCTACAGGCTGAAGCCAGACTGTGCCCGGGACATCCACGCAATGGAGACCGAAGCGGGATATTACTACGATGAAATTTTTATTGACGGTCTCGCGTTCGGTATCTATCTGTTCGATCGCCCAGGCCGCGGAGACCCGGAAATTCGATCGGGCGATTGGGCCCGGCATGTGGCCGAAATTGGCTTTTGAAAGCAAGGCTGGAATGCCTATTTTTGATCCTAACGGTTGTTCAACCCATTCAATTTCAAAAGATTGAGCGAGTTAAAGGAAGCCAAAACCAAGTATTCCCAGGCCAGGGTGAAGGAAATCCTGGCCGACTTTCGGCTCGCAGTTGAAAGCCGGGAAGCCAGCCTGCTTGGCAGGAAAGAGGTCTTCATGGGAAAGGCCAAGTTTGGCATATTCGGCGATGGCAAGGAGGTGGCACAACTTGCCATGGCAAAAGTTTTCAGGAAGGGTGACTTCCGTGCCGGATACTACCGCGACCAGACTTTTGCTTTTGCCATCGGCGACATGACTGTGCAACAGTATTTTGCACAGCTCTATGCACACACTGACGTCGACGCCGACCCAGCGTCAGCTGGTCGGCAAATGAATGGCCACTTTGCAACCAGGATGCTGGATGAAAAGGGAGAGCTCAAAAACCTTATGGAGCTCTACAATGTAACGGCCGATATATCTCCGACAGCCGGGCAGATGCCGCGATTACTTGGACTCGCCTATGCATCCAAACTCTTTCGTCACAATCCTGAACTCCACAGCTACACGCACCTTTCAAACAAGGGCAATGAGATCGCATTCGGCACTATCGGCAATGCTTCCACATCGGAGGGATTGTTCCTCGAAGCAATGAATGCCGCCGGCGTGTTGCAGGTGCCTATGCTGATATCCATTTGGGACGACGCCTACGGTATTTCCGTTCCGCAGGAGTACCACACGATAAAGTGCAGTATCTCCAAAGCACTCGAAGGCTTCAAGCGTACGGCAACGGAGAAAGGATTTGAGATCATGGTCGTCAAGGGCTGGGACTACCCCGCTTTGATCGAGACGTATCAGAAGGCCGAGCGCATATGCCGTGAAGAACATGTGCCGGTTATGGTACACGTTGAAGATATGACGCAACCCCAGGGGCATTCCACATCGGGATCTCATGAGCGGTATAAGTCGCCGGAACGGCTGGCATGGGAAGCGGAGTACGACTGCATCCGAAAGATGCGGCAATGGATCATCGAAGAGGTCATGGTGCTTCCTGAAGAGGTTGACGCAGTCGAGCGCGAAGGCAAACAGTCGGCCCGAAATGCAAAGGAGCGCGCGTGGCGTGCGTTCATGGAAGACGTCCAGAAGGATCAAAGAATCGTATCCGGATTGCTCGAGAAAGCCGCTGCGGAAAACATCAAGCGGCCCATCATGCTGCAGATCCGGCAGGATCTGGCGAAGACCATAAACCCGACTCGTCTCGACACTGTCAGGGCTGCAAAGAAAGCCCTGCGAAATCTTATAGATGAGCCTTGTGCCGTCCGTGATGAACTCATTCAATGGCTGGAGAAGGCCAACGTAGAAAATTACAACCGATACAGTTCTCACCTGTACAGCGAGTCAGCCCACTCAGCCTTAAAGGTACCGAAGGTCGATCCCGTGTTTACCGAATCGTCGCCCTTAGTCGACGGACGAGAAGTGCTCAGAGCCTGCTTCGACGCCGCCCTTGCGCGTGACCCCACGATCTTTGCAATAGGCGAGGACGTAGGCAGGATCGGCGACGTAAATCAGGGCTTTGCAGGCCTTCAAAAAAAATACGGTGAACTTCGCGTCACCGACACCGGTATCCGCGAACCTACGATTGTTGGCCAGGGAATCGGCGCGGCATTGCGTGGCCTGCGACCCATTGCAGAAATTCAGTATCTCGATTATCTCGTCTACGCCTTGCAGACGCTCACGGACGACCTGGCATGCCTTCAGTACCGAACGAAAGGAGGGCAGAAGGCGCCAGTGATCATCCGCACGCGGGGCCACCGGCTCGAAGGTATTTGGCATGCCGGATCGCCTATGGGCATGATCCTGCACAGCCTGAGAGGTATCTACGTCCTTGTGCCGCGGAACATGACCCAGGCTGCCGGCTTCTACAACACCATGTTCCGATCTGATGACACGGCCCTAATCATAGAATGCCTGTACGGCTACCGGTTAAAGGAAACGCTCCCGGAAAATATCGGCGAATTTACCGTACCACTGGGCGTTCCTGAGGTCCTTCGCGAAGGAGAAGACGTTACGGTAGTAACCTATGGGGCTATGTGCCGAATTGTGATGGAAGCCGCAGACGAACTTGCTGTTGCCGGCGTGTCATGTGAAGTGATCGACGTGCAAACGCTGTTGCCGTTCGATCTGCATCACCGGATCCTCGAGTCCGTAAAGAAAACGAATCGCGTTGTCTTTGCTGATGAGGACGTTCCCGGAGGTGCAAGCGCATTCATGATGCACAAAGTCCTCGAAGAACAAGGCGCCTGGAATTACCTCGACTCCGCACCCATCACCATCACGGCGAAGGAACACCGTCCCGCCTATGCTTCTGATGGCGATTATTTCTCTAAGCCCAATCCGGACGAAGTCTTCGAGAAAATCTATGCGATGATGACGGAATCCGATCCGCGGAGGTATCCGGGGCTGTATAGGTGATCTGTAGTCGGTGCTCAGTAATCAGTACGCTGCCCACTGCTTACTACTGCCCACTCATCCTCCTTTTCGGATATCATTCAGCGTAAACGGTCGTGTTTCGATGACGTTACTCTGATGGAGTGCCCGGTCCCAGATGGTGACTCTAAGCTTCAGGTTTCTGATGCTGAAAAGTTGCAGGAAGCCAATGGACGTCATCGAATATCGGATTGTGCCCTCCACGGCACGTGTCCGGTCTTCCACTACGGGGAATCGGCCATCGAAAGTTGTCCCGCAGGCAACCTGTGACCAGTCGAACTTGCTATAGGTCTCGTCGTTATTCTGGACCAGGAATTCTACGCGAATATTATTGTGGAAGGGATTGGGTTTGAACAATATGGTATCCTCGACGACGTAAATGTCGGGAAAGTCCGGGGCCTTGAGTGTATCGATAATCTGGTAGGAGTTGTCGATGACATGCCCATCTTCTTCGCTGATGTAGATCTTGGCATACTTGTAATACACGGTGTCGCGAACGCCGCTATGGATATAGGGGTGCGGGCAGCCGTCGGACTGGAAGGTAGGCAAGTAGGTGTACAAAGGCTTTTTTGGCGTTCGTACGCTGGCCAGCTTTCCCTGTTCGCCGTCCATTTTCAGCATAGGGGGGATGTCAGAGTAGCGCAGTTCTGTGGGGATGCGAATGAAACCTCCCCCGCCATCCTCAAGGTAGTAATTGGAGTCGTGGAAAGGATCGCTGATATCGGTTTTACCAAGCCCGAGGTCGCCATCGCCGTCCTTAAAATCGATTGCCAGAATCAGTGAGTCGGGATCGGAAAAGCCGCCTACCTCGACAAAAACCACACTGTTGAATTCAATTTGTGGAATGACCGAATACTCCGGAGGGTCAAAGCACGAATTCAGAATGACCACCAGTACTGCGCAAATTGACAGCCTCCTACCTATATTCATGGCACCCAAAATAAGGCATAAATTACGAAAACGCGTGGATACTATTGAGGACTTTGAGAGACAATTGTATGCCATAAACGAGGAATCGTTCGAGAATATTGCGCTTTCCCTGTTTCGCTATCAGGCGATGCACAACGACCTGTATAAGCGCTACGTAACGCTGCTAGGCATCGATCCCGCAAGCGTGTCGTGTGTTCGTGATATTCCCTTTTTACCAATCTCGTTTTTTAAGAGCCAGGCGATCCAAACGGGAAACTGGACCCCGGAAACCGAATTTCGAAGCAGCGGGACGACGGGTATGGCGAGAAGCCGCCATCTCATCAGGGATGTCGGGTTTTACCTCCGGAACGCAGAGCGTTGTTTTACCCACTTCTTTGGCGACCTGCAACAATACCACTTCCTTGCCCTGTTGCCCTCATATTTGGAACGGAACGACTCGTCGCTGGTAACCATGATGGACCATTTCATCCAGCGCAGCGGTTCGCCGCGATCGGGCTTTTACCTGCATAATCCGGAACAACTCATCCGCGACGCGGAAGCCCTCCGCGGCGACAGCCGTAAGGTCATGATTTGGGGCGTTGCCTTCGCCTTGCTCGATTTGGCGGAGCAATTCAAGCCGGATTTGAGTCATTGCATTATTGTTGAGACAGGTGGCATGAAGGGCCGCAGGGCAGAAATCACGCGGCCTGAGCTCCACGAGGTGCTCCGCCGATGTCTTAATGTGGGAAATGTCGTTTCTGAATATGGGATGACGGAACTCCTTTCCCAAGCCTATAGTCTCCAAAATGGGGATTTTCAATGCCCTCCGGGCATGAAAGTGGTGGTTCGCGACGTTTCTGACCCCCTGGAGCGTGGTATTTCCGGTACTGGAGGCCTAAATTTCATTGATTTGGCCAATTTTCAGACAATTGCCTTCGTAGAAACCGAAGATTTGGGAAAAATAAACACGGATGGATCCTTTTCCGTCGTTGGTAGAATGGACAATTCCGATGTTCGTGGCTGCAATTTGCTGGTCGACCGGTAGTTTGGCAGGCCGACCGTCCTAATTGGTCCTATATTTGATTAACGGTGAAGGAGTGTTTAATTTTGTTTAAATCGACGTTGCCATGAAACGATTTATCCTTCTTTTGCTGATCACGGCTTTTGTTACGGCTTGCAGTCAGTACACGTGTCCAACCTATACGAAGCAGGACTCCGGCAAACCCTCCTCTGAACGCCGGATCTGATCGCCCTTACAGGTACCGGTCCACGTCTTCCGGGGTAATCTGCTCCCCGCTCATAATCACTAGTCTCTCCACAACATTGCGAAGTTCCCGGATGTTTCCGGGCCAGCTATGTTGGGAGAGCTTTTCGAGTCCGGCCGGGTGAATGCTTTTCTTACGCGTCCCATAATCTTCCGCGATGTCTTCCAGGAAGCGGTCCACCAACAACGGAATATCGCTTATTCTTTCGGCTAGTGAAGGCACTTTGATGACGATCACGCTAAGGCGGTGATACAAGTCTTCGCGGAAATTTTTCTCGGCGATTTCCTTTTTCAGATCCTTATTCGTTGCGGCCAATACCCGCACGTTTATGGGGATTTCCTTTTCGCCACCGACGCGCGCAATCTTGTTCTCCTGTAAGGCTCGCAACACTTTTGCCTGGGCGGAAAGACTCATGTCGCCGATTTCGTCAAGAAATAGCGTGCCGCCTTCCGCCTGTTCGAACTTTCCGATGCGTTGCTTTACGGCTGACGTAAACGATCCTTTCTCATGACCAAACAACTCGCTCTCGATTAGTTCGCTCGGTATCGCCGCACAATTAACCTCCACCATGGGCATGGACGCGCGGGGACTTTGTTCGTGAATGGCGCGCGCCACAAGTTCTTTTCCGCTGCCATTGGGCCCCGCAATGAGTACCCGGGCATCTGTCGGAGCGACCTTTTCAATCATCTCCATGCCCTTCTTCAGTTCAGGCGATTCACCGACGATGTCCCAACGTTGTGAAATCTTCTTGCGCAGTGTTCGCGTTTCCCTCACAAGATTGGATTTGTCCAGCGCGTTGCGCAGTGTAATTTCCAGTCGCCCCAGATCGAAGGGTTTTTGAAGGAAGTCGAAGGCCCCCTTCTTCACCGCTTCCACCGCTATATCGATGGTGCCATGCGCTGAGATGATCACAAAATTGGTGGGGATGTCTTTTGCTTTCGCCTTCTCCAAGACCTCCAGCCCGTCCATCTTCGGCATTTTGATATCACAGAGGCACAAGTCGAAATTTCCCTGCTCCAGCTTCTTCAATCCCTCCTGTCCGTCCGCTGCTTCCTCTACTTCATGATCCTTGTCTTCCAGGATCTCTTTCAGGATGGACCGTATTTTTGCGTCGTCTTCTATGATGAGGATTCTTGCCATGACTGAAATTAAACCAAACAATCAATATTATGCACTATCGTGTATTGTGCAAGCTGTAAAGGTATGGGTTGAGGGCGAAATAGGGAAACTAGATTCCTTCGACAGGCTCAGGGACCAATACAACCTTCCCTCCGCGCGCCCCTTAATCCCCTAATGGGGTCCGGCGCGCAGTGGCCTGCTTTGCCAACGTTCTAACAGTCAATGTGTCAAACGTTAGAAGCCACACAACCTAACACCTAAACACCTACGCACGTAAACACGTCGAAGCGATGCCCTTTCACTCTTGCACGTACCCAACTTCAACACTTCAACACTTCAACACAAATAAGAAAGACCTGCCCCATTGGAACAGGTCCTCATATCAAAAGAAGCAAGCCTGTAAGCCGGATTCTGTACCTGTGCTTAGCGCACAGGCCCTTATCATTTATCTGGTCTCCGCCTCGCGACGGAGATCATGCGGTCTACCCACACCGGCACCCGGCGGTTTGACCCGCTGGACAGAAACGAGCAGCTTCATATCCGGTGCTTATTTGACCTTTCAGCCCGTAAGGTTTACCATGCGCCGGATGTCACCACCCGGCCGGTGAGCTCTTACCTCACCTTTTCACCCTTACCCCGAGTCGCCCCGAGGCGGTATGTTTTCTGTGGCACTATCTGTCCCCGGTGTTACCCGGAGCCTTCCCGTTAGGAAGTACGGCGCTCTGTGCTGTCCGGACTTTCCTCTCCGCATCAAAGCGTGCGGAGCGATAAGGCGGCTTGCATTTCAAAAATACAAAATACCGGAAATTGGTTCCCGAAACGCTTCACTCTCACCCACTCCCACACTGTCCATTCCCCGATCCTCTATCCCCACTGTCCCCTCCACACGCCCCTTAATCCTTTAAAGGGGTCCGACGCGCGGGTGACCCGATTACCTCACACGCCTCACTCTCACGCTCACGCTCACTCTCACTCTGTTCACTCCGGATCCACAACTCACTTCGCTGCGCGCCAATATAAGGTGTACCTCGAAAGGAGATTTCCTGTGGCG
>JAJJPK010000214.1:0-9739 GCA_032907565.1 Cyclobacteriaceae bacterium
ATATGATTTTCAATATCGTTTTCTTTATTTCCGTAACTTCCGTCCTGATTCAGGGTACTTCGCTGCCGGCTGTAGCCCGGTGGTTGCATGTCGCCCTGCCGGAAAGTGTCAAGCCCGTGGAAAGGGAAAGCCCTTTGCCCGCTGAACTCACCAAGGCTGTGATGAAGGAGATAGAAATTCCCGAAGATGGGTTCGCGGTGGGGAAAAAGATTGTGGATCTTGGTTTTCCGAAGTCCGCTATCATTGCTATGATCTCCCGCGGCGATAAGTTCATCACGCCAAATGGCGCGACAGTCATTGAAGGCAACGATAAACTGATCGTTTTATCAGACACGGAACGGGGAATGGATGACGTCTTTACAGTGCTGAAGCAGCCCGAAAAACTGAACACAGAACTATGAGGTGCCATGGAAAAGCGTTTTATCGTCCTAATTGATTTCTCCGAATATTCGGATGACCTTCTCCGTTATGCGTACGACTGGAGCATGAAGACGGGGGCAGGCCTTGTCTTGGCACATCAGACCGCCGTAATGAGTCCTGCCATGGCGGATGCCGCAACGCGGGTTGCCCTGACCCAGGTTACCAACGCTGAGGCACTGGCGCGACTTGAACGGTTCGCCCGGGAGATCTTGCCGGACGATGTGAAGATAGACTATGTCGCTTCTGATCAGCCCATCAAAAAGGTGTTCACTAAAATACGCGAGGAGTCCTCCGATTTCCTGGTCCTTATGGGGTTGAAGGGCACTGGAAAATTGAAGCAGATCTTCCTGGGGAGCTTCGTGATCGACGTGATTGATCAGGCTGACGCGATTGTGGTGGCCATGCCCCGCAACGTCACCCGGTTCCTGTCCGAAAAGATATATGTTGCTGTCCACAGTAAGCATCAACTCAACACAAAAGCGCTTGATACGCTTCTCAACTTCACGAAAGGGCAGGTCCGCGAAGTAAGCTTTTTCTCTATGGCGGACACCAAGATCGATCTGCCGGATTTGGAGCAATATCTGGCGCAATTAGCGGATGAGTACAAGGACCGCGCAAAGACAGACTATTCGCTTTACCACGGTGAAAATGTATACGACAGCATACGGAAGATTATCAACAATCAGACGACGGAGCTGCTCGTAATCCAACGCGGTTCGGAATCCCTTACCCATCAGCCATTTCGGAGATTTATCATCAATGAATTGGTTTATGAGGGAAAAACACCGTTGGTGGTGCTGCCGTAAAGCAGGCCCCCGGCCACTTTACGGTTTTTTGATTCGAAGGAGTACATAGTTGGGGGAAGCACCTTGGCACAACATGGATTGGATGGTTCAATGACCAACGAGGACGTTCAGAATTTTATTCACGAGGGATTTGTCCGCATTGACAACGCCTTTTCGCGCGAGTTGGCAGAAGCCGGGCGTAAGATACTGTGGCGAGATACCGGGTGTGATCCGGAGGACCGTTCAACTTGGACTCGTCCGGTGGTCCGCTTGGGTGAATATCTCGATCCTCCATTTAGAGATGCCGCAAATAGCCCTGAACTCCACAACGCTTTTGATCAACTCGTTGGTAAGGATCGGTGGCTTCCACGATACAGCCTCGGAACATTCCCTGTTCGCTTTCCTTCTGCTGAAAATCCCGGCGATGCGGGCTGGCACGTCGACGCCAGTTTTCCTGGTGATAATCCACAGGATTACATGTCGTGGCGCATCAACGTGGAGTCGCGCGGCCGCGCATTGCTTATGCTATTTCTCTTTTCGGATACCGGCGAGCAGGATGCTCCCACACGCATACGCGCAGGATCGCACCTGGATGTAGCGCGAATCCTGGAGCCCGCGGGCTCGAAGGGTCTTACCTTTATGGAGCTCGCCAGTGAATTGGACCGAACGAAGCACCGCGAAGTAGTGCTTGCCACAGGAAGTGCCGGGACTGTATATCTCTGTCATCCCTTCCTGGTCCACGCCGCACAACCGCACGTGGGATCCGAGCCAAAGTTTATGGCGCAACCTCCACTACTGCCGAAGGGCGATATTATGCTTCATCGTGAAACTGGGGACTATTCACCCGTAGAGCAAGCGATCAGGATCGGTATCGGGCTGGGGTAGTAAGACGAACTTACCATTCGTGTAACGGCAGATGGACGTACGATTGCCTCGACGGCACGCGTCATCCATTTGTACAATATCACTTTATCCGCATGTCATATTTCAAAAAGTTGCACGCTGAGACTGCGTTGAGGCCTCGGGTTGTTCATGATAAATATCTATGACTTCATTTGTGCAAACGCCGCTTACTTTGACCAGCTGAAGTTTGGTAACACCGGAAGTATATTTATCGATTACCTCTGCCCGATAAACGAAAACAAAGCGAGGGCCTGGTCGCACAAGAACTGTCTCATGTACGTTTGTCGCGGACAAAAGGGCTATGAGTCCGGCGGACGTATTCATAATTCAAGGCCGCATGACGTTCTGTTTGTCAGGAAAGGTGGCGTTGTACTGCATCAGTTTTTTGAGAGCCCCTATCGTGCGTTGATTTTCATGTTTGACGATGCGGCTATTCATGCGTTCTTTTCAGAATATCCTTCCCTTATTCGGCGCGAAACCGAACACATCCCCCTCCTTGAAGATCTTCCGACAGTCACGACGGTGCCATCGTCGCCCTTTATTCAATCGGCATTTCTTTCTTCTCTTGAGTTTCTCAAGAGTCCGGCGGATGAAAACCGCGTTGCCCTCGAAATCAAGTTCAAGGAGTTGCTGGTTTCACTGTTGCGTGAAAAAGGACCCAATTCGTTCAATCATTATCTGACCTCCGTTTGTTGTGATAGGGTAGCTGCCTTTACTAAGCTGATGCGCGACAACGGGCATCTCCATTTCACGACAGCGGAACTGGCACGGATCGCCGGAATGAGCCTTTCCACTTTCAAAAGGGAATTCTCGCGGCACTTCGGTGTCTCTCCCGGTAAGTGGCTTCGTGAGCAACGGATGGCCAGGGCGGTAGCGATGTTGTCGCAAAATCGGTCTGTCTCGGAAGTCGCCTTTGAACTAGGCTACTCGGATGCGGCGGCGTTCTCGCGGGCGTTCAAACTGGCCACGCATCGGAGTCCGAGCGAGGTGCTTGGAAGTGATCCAAACTGACATGTCAATGGTCTTTTTTGACAAGGCCGTATCGACCCCTCGTTGATACCTTGTGCTTGTTAACCAAATGTTTTACCTAAAGAAACATCGTCATGCCAAAATTCATCATTGAAAGGAACATGCCTAAAGTGGGCCATTTAACACCACAGGACATCAAGGCTGCATGTCGGAAGTCCAACAACACACTCAAGGAGATGTCCAGTCCGGTTCAATGGCAACAAAGCTACGTAACGAACGACAAGTTGTACTGTGTTTACATTGCGGAAGATAAGGAGGCCATCCGCGAGCATGCCGCGCGGTCAGGGTTTCCCGCGGATCGTATTGAGGTAATTCAAACGGTGATTGATCCTGTAACAGGTGAGTAGCGACGTATTATTTTGCGCTTTTCCCCTTACGTGTCTTGTACCACATTCCGACGAATCTGTTTGACTATTTCTTTGACAACAAAAATGCCAGACCGCTAACAGCAAACGATTCTACGACGGAGGTCCATGCATTAGCGTTGTTGAGGGTAAACCCATGGGGAATATGCAGGATCACAAACCAGATGAAGACCATGATTCCTGATAGTCTCCCGGCGAGGGGTGCGGTAGCGGGGATCACCAGACCGAGGCCGCCGGCGATGAGGGCGACGCCAGCGAAGTAAGTCCAGAAAAGCGCTCCGGGTATCCATGACGGAACGAGGGTTTGTACGAATTGCCAAAAAAGGAAGTGTTGTATGCCGCAAAGGATCATGAAAGCGCCCAGGCAGAATCTGCCTAGAATCTTGAACCGGTCAGTCTGGTTGACAAAATTCAGGAAAGCCGACGGACTGCCTTGAACGGGGGGTAAGGTTGCAGCAACAGCTAAAGCACCTCCGAAGAAGGTCAGTGCCTTACCTGCCATTGTGAGCCGACCGCCCAATTCCGGTTCGGCAATGAGCGTCAACACTTGGCGTACAAACGCCCAGGCGAACACCACCAGGCCGAGGAGGATCAATCCTCTTCGGCCACCTTTTTCCAGTAGGAGCGTCATCCCGACAACCACGAGCATTGCCGCGGATCCATAGGCCCATACCAGGCGGCCGGGCACGGATTCAGGCCAGGCGGGTGCGCGACCGAAGAGGAAGTCGCCATACACAATGTGAAGGGTCGCCCATCCGAGAGTGGCCAACGCGAACATGGATCGGCCGATTCGTTCGACATTCACATATTCTTTTGTCAATGGGGTAGGAATCGTCAGCATGATAAGGGGGTTTGAGCGTTAAATCTATCCCCAAATGACCACCTTCGGCGCTCCAAAATCCCATCAATTTCCGATCATTTTGCTAGCTTGTCGGGACACCGCCAATCCCATGAACAAAGCCATACATCGTCCTGCGGACACCCGTCGGATTTTTGACGATCGCACGCTCGAGTCGGACTATTCAACGTTAATCCCCCTTTTGAAACCAGGATTGCGGGTACTCGATGTCGGTTGCGGAACAGGCGCCATCACCGCTGACATCGCGAGGCGTATCGGAGAATCGGGGCATATCACAGGTATTGACAATACGGAGCATTTCATAATCAGTGGCAGGGAGACATATGCGGACGTAAGCAATCTCAACTTGATCCATGCCGACCTTTTTGAGTTCAGTTCGGATACCAGGTTTGATCTTATCATCGCAGCACGCGTGCTGCAATGGCTGAACAATCCCACGGATGCCCTTATCAAAATGAAAGCGATGCTCAAGCCCGGGGGTACAGTCTCGGTGCTGGACTACGACCACACGGCTCTTACATGGGAGCCACAGCCGCCCGCCAGTATGCTGACATTCTACGATGCGTTCTTGCGCTGGCGCGAACATGCCGGAATGAATAACCGGATAGCGAAAGATCTCTCCCAGTATTTTACCGAGGCCGGATTTCACTCCATCGAGGTTATCAACGCAGATGAAGTATATCGCAGAGGAAGCATCAATTTCACGGGCCGTGCGGGCATTTGGTCAAAGGTGGCCGGGCTGAAACAAATTTCCGACGAGGGATGGATAGACGACCCGGCGCGGTTGCAGGCTATTGAGGATTATGACCGCTGGGTTAATGAGGAAGCGGAATCCATGACGATGAAACTGAATGAGGTGCGTGGAAGAATTTGACACGGCGATAAACCATAAAACGAAATGAGATATGACTAGCAGAACTATGAAATGGATATGTATAATGTTGCTTTTGCCGCTGAGTGTACTGGCACAGGGACAACCAGAGGATAATTTAAAGAAAGCGGATATCGCGCTTCCCTCGCCGGCCAAACCAGTCGCCAACTACGTTACTTCGGTCCGCGTGGGAAACCAGCTATACCTTTCGGGACACGGGTTCTGCGGTGATCCCCAATCCTTTGATGTCGGAAAAGTAGGGAAAGACCTTACGGTCGAGCAGGGCTACCAGGCAGCGCGGAATGTAGGCTTATGTATGCTGGCCACATTGAAGGACGCGCTTGGCGACCTAAACAAAGTGAAGCGCGTGGTGCGTGTACTTGGCATGGTGAATTGCACGGACGACTTTGGCGATCATCCGAAGGTAATGAACGGATTCTCTGATTTGATGGTCGAGGTTTTTGGAGAGAAAGGAAAGCACGTTCGTTCGTCCGTCGGCATGAGTTCGCTCCCGGGGAATATTGCCGTGGAGATTGAGATGATGGTGGAGTTGGAATAATGGATTTACGTGTTTACGTGTTTATGTTGGTCCGCAACGATAGTGTGATTGCAAGCATTAGTCGTTAGTATTTAAGGATATCGTTTAACGTTCTGATCGAATGCTGAAGTTCTTCGGTTTCGATGTTTCCGATTCTTTCAACGAGGCGATCTTTTGAGATGGATCTTATGTGAAACACCAGCATTTCAGATACGTCTTTCAGTCCATTCGATTTGGTTGGCTGTAGAATAGGGTTGCCCTTGTACTTTTTGATTTTAGTGGTTAAGGGCATGACGATTACCACTGGCAGGAGCTCATTCAGCAGGTTGCCACTTACGATCACGACCGGTCGGAACCCAGCCTGTTCACTGCCTTTTGAGGGATTGAGGTTGGCATACCAAATTTCGCCCTGTTTCACTTCTCAAGTTGTTTCAGGTAGTCTTGCATGCCTTCTTCAGCGACAGTCAGAATGTCTTCGTCTTCGGAGGCCATTTTATAGGACTTTCTGTATTCAGCCCTGTCGAGGTGCTCCAGGTACAATCGAAGCGCGGTCTCAATAAGTTTATTCTTCGGCAGCGAAAGCGCCTTTGCCTTTTCTGCGAGATGCTTCAATAGATCGTCCGGAAGGGTGCTTGTGAATGTTGCCATAGACTACTGAGGTAAGTGTCTTTTGCAAATATATTTAATATTTGCAAATCGTACGTATCCCGGGAGAATAATTTGTTTGAGGGTCGTTCGAATTTCATACTAAATAGTAGAACAAATAATAGTCACATCTCGTATATTACATCTACAATCTAGTAACAAACACCTATGAAAGAAACACGGCTGGGCGAATTCGAGGAGGTGATCCTGCTCCTGGTTGGGATATTGGGAGAGGACGCCTACGCTTTTAAGATCGCGGAGGAATTTGAATCCCAGACGGGCAGAGCGGTGTCCATTGGCGCTGTGCACTCTACGCTCAACCGCTTGGAGGGCAAGGGATTTCTTACGTCTGAAATGGGAAAAGCCACAGCTGAACGGGGAGGCAGGAGGAAGAGGATCTATACGATCACAGCATATGGTCGCAGGGTATTAGAGGAGGCCCGCGATTTCAAGGTGTCCTTGTGGAAACAGTATCCCCATTTTGCCGGCAAATTGGGATTCACAAATACCAACATACCATAGACAACCCTCATGATCATCAAACCACCAAAATATGCTGAACGACTGCTGCTGTGGTTTCTGCGTGACGACCTGGCTGAGGGGGTGTGGGGCGACCTGTATGAAAAATATTTGTCGACACTCAAAAACAAATCGCGATTTCGGGCGCAACTAAACTACTGGTACCAGGTCTTTCATTATATCCGTCCCTTTGCAATAAGGAGTCTACGTTATAACATAATTCAATATGCAATGATCCGAAGCAACATCAAGATCGGCTGGCGTCATCTCCTTAAGAGCAAGGGATACTCTATCATCAACATTGGCGGACTTGCTACAGGAATGGCGGTAGCAATCCTTATTGGGTTGTGGATTTTCGATGAGTTATCTTTTAATCGTTATCACGAGAACTACAGCCGCATTGCTCAGGTTCTGCGCAACGGTACACTCTCCGGCCAAACGTACACCACTTCCTGGCTGCCCTATGCTTTGGGCGATGAGCTCAGGACCAAATACGGCGCCAACTTCAAACATGTATTGGTCGCGTGGCCCGAAGGCGATCATATCCTGTCGGTGGGTGAGAATAAGTTAACATCCAATGGACAATTCATGGAAGCGGCTGCGCCTGAAATGTTCTCCTTCAGAATGACTGCAGGTACGCGCGACGGCCTTACAAGTCCCAACTCGATACTCCTGTCAGTCTCCATGGCGAAGGCGCTCTTTGGTGATAGTGATCCACTGGGAAAAGACCTGCTCATCGACAACCGGATGAACGTCACCGTAACCGGCGTGTACGATGACTTTCCGCACAACTCGAGTCTGTACGGTGTTGAGTTCGTGGCGCCGTGGGACTTGTTTGTCATGTTCAATCAATGGGTAACCACCCAGGGATTTGCCAACAACTTCTTGAAAATCTATGTCGAAATAGGACCGGCAGTTGCCATGGACGAAGCATCGCTGAACATCCGCGACGCCATTGTCAACAATGTCTCGCACATACCCGACTTCGCCGCCGTAAATCCCCAGATATTTCTGCACCCGATGGATAAATGGCATCTTCATTCTGATTTTAAGAACGGCATCAACACTGGAGGGCGTATACAGTACGTCTGGCTCTTTGGTATCGTGGGTGTGTTTGTGCTGATCCTGGCCTGCATAAACTTTATGAACCTGAGCACCGCGCGTTCAGAGAAGAGGGCAAAAGAAGTGGGAATCCGTAAGGCAGTGGGATCGCTGCGAGCGCAGTTGATATCCCAGTTTTTCAGCGAGTCTTTCTTGATTGTATTGCTGGCATTTTTGCTGTCGGTCGTCATCGTTGCTGCTGCTCTCCCGTGGTTCAACGAAATTTCAGACAAGCAAATGACGATGCCGTGGACAAATGCGTGGTTCTGGGGGTCAAGCCTCTTCTTCATTCTCATTACGGGTTTGCTGGCGGGAAGCTATCCCGCACTATACCTGTCTTCTTTCAGGCCCGTCAGCGTTCTGAAAGGCACCTGGCGCGCAGGGCGCACGGCCTCGCTGCCACGAAGGGCGCTGGTTGTAGTTCAGTTCACGGTTTCCGTCACGCTAATCGCAGGTACCGTAATTGTTTATCAGCAGATACAGTTTCCCAAGGATCGTCCGGTGGGATACGACCGGGACGGACTGATCATGGTACGAATGTCGACATCCGACTTCTACGGGAAACTTGACGTGTTACAGACCGCCCTGAAGGCAACAGGCACTGTCTATGAAGTGGCGGAATCACAAAGTCCGGTGACTGGGATCTCGTCGAGCAACGGAGGCTTTGATTGGAGAGGTAAAGATCCGGGGTTGCTGACCGACTTCGGAACGCTGAGTGTTTCGCCTGAATATGGAAAAACTGTCGGCTGGCAGTTTGTCAAAGGTCGCGATTTTTCAAAGGAACTGGCAAGCGACTCTTCTGCTATTGTTATCGGTGAATCGGTAGCTGCACTTTTGGGATTTGATGACCCGGTGGGAGAGCTCCTCCGCTGGCAACCGGTGTGGGACAGCAGGCTGCGTGAATTCACGATCATCGGTGTGATCCGTGACATGATAGCACGTTCGCCTTACGATCCTCCTGTGCCGACCGTATACTTTGTGGCAGGAAACAGCAACTGGATCAACATAAGGATCAATCCTGGAGTCAGTCCACGGGAAGCCCTTCCGAAGATCGAGGAGGTGTTCAGGCGCATCATTCCGTCGGTTCCGTTCGACTACAAGTTCGCCGACCAGGAATATGCGTTGAAATTTGCAGCCGAGGAAAGAATAGGTCAACTCGCCACAGTGTTCGCCGTCCTGGCCGTGTTCATCAGTTGCCTCGGGTTGTTTGGCCTTGCATCGTTCGTCGCAGAACAGCGCACAAAAGAGATCGGCATACGAAAGGTCGTTGGAGCATCCCTCTTCAATCTGTGGGGTATGCTTTCCAGGGATTTTGTAATCCTTGTGATGATCTCGTGTATGGTGGCCATACCGATTGCCTGGTATTTCATGCGGAACTGGTTGATGGCGTATGAGTATCGCGTCAATATTTCCTGGTGGGTCTTCGCATTGACGGGACTGGGTGCCTTACTGATTACTTTGTTGACTGTAAGCTATCAGGCGGTGAGGGCAGCACTAATGAATCCTGTGAAGAGCCTTAGGTCGGAGTAATGTCTTCTGCATATGAAAAGGCAAACTCTACCACCCAGACTAGCCCAGAGACTGCTGTTGAGCTTTCTTCGGGACGATCTCGTGGAAGAGGTATGTGGTGATCTGGAAGAGAAGTACTATTCGACAGCGGAAAGCAAATCCCGTTGAGAGTCTGAAGACTGAGTAAGGTCTCAT
>JAJJPK010000215.1:0-36130 GCA_032907565.1 Cyclobacteriaceae bacterium
CTCCTGACCCTGATCCGTTGTTGACCTGAAGATTGAATTTTTGCGGTTCGTTCTTTTCGTCGCCGTTGCACCCGGGTGCTGCAATCAGCAGACCCAGTATAAGGGCCATTGTTACACGGATTCTCATAACGTTTGCCATTTTTGACTAAGCCCAAGTTCGTTACAATATTTCTTCCGGTTGCCCTGCGCTGTCCTGACGCCCTTGAGATATGGAAATGCGTTCAGCCGGCCAGTGGCAACAATTGATATGTTCACCACCTTGTTACCTCTATAACCAACCGACGCTCAACTAACAGACGACCTTACTATCTTGCTATTCGCACCCTGGCACATCTTTCGGGTAGCGCACCACACGATATTCGATGCACCTCCAAACCTTGCTACCTTAGGTAGCCAACGGACCGTTGAACTACCCGCAACCTTATTACCTTACTACCTTTATTATGAAAAACAGTCCGTTCGTATACCTCGCGCCTTAACCGTTCAATCAACCTGCTCATTGCTATTTTGGTTTTTTCTATATTATAGCGACTGGAAAAATCATTAGATGGAACACCCTAAACCCATTCGACCATGATGAAGCGCATACTCCTAGTCCTCCTGTTATTGCCGTACGTTCACCCTGATGTTCTCGCTCAGCCAGCGGGACAAATGGTAAAAGTACTTGTCGGGCCTGATCACAACGACTGGACCTACAAGACCGGCGAAACGGCAAAATTTAATGTCATGGTCATACGCGATGGTAATCCCATTGCCGACGCCGTCGTCAGCTACAAGGTCGGGCCTGAAAAGATGGATCCGGTTAAGACCGAAGAGAATGTCGTACTTAAGAAGGGTACACTCACAATAAATGGTGGTACCATGAGAACACCGGGATTCCTGCGCTGTGAGGTCGTCGCGACGGTTGATGGAAAAGAATACCGGGGATTGGCAACAGCCGCCTTTGATCCCCTCAGCATCCAACCCACGGTTGATAATCCGGCCGACTTTGCTCAGTTCTGGGAGAAAGCTAAGGAGGAAAATGCAAAGATCCCCATTGATGCCAGGATGACGCTGCTTCCCGATCGTTGTACCGAAAAGGTCAACGTGTACCACGTAAATCTTCAGAACTACCGGCCGGGTTCGCGCTTCTATGGCATTCTCTGCGTTCCGAAAGCGGAAGGAAAATATCCCGCACTTCTTCGTGTGCCGGGTGCGGGCGTCAGACCATATAACGGAGATGTGTCTACGGCTGAGAAGGGTATCATTACTTTCGAGGTTGGTATTCACGGGGTGCCTGTTAACCAGGAACTTCCGCTTTACCAGAATCTGGGAGCTGGAGCACTCTACCGGTATTTTACTTTCAACCTTGACGATAAGGACCAATACTACTACAAGCGCGTTTATCTCGGATGTGTTCGCTCCATTGATTTTCTTTTCTCACTCCCTCAGTTCGATGGGAGTAATTTGGCTGTCACCGGTGGGAGTCAGGGTGGAGCGCTGTCGATCATCACAGCAGGCCTGGACTCGCGTGTGAAATACCTTGCTGCATACTATCCCGCATTGAGCGACCTAACCGGCTATTTGAAAGGCAGGGCGGGAGGATGGCCACACATCTTTGACAAAAACAACGCGCCCGTGCACAACACAAAAGCAAAACTTGAAACCGTTGGCTATTATGATGTAGTCAATTTCGCGAGACAGCTAAAGGTACCCGGCTTGTATTCCTGGGGTTTCAATGATGAAGTATGCCCACCCACGTCAATGTATGCCGCCTACAATGTGATCACGGCGCCAAAGGAACTCCATCTCGCACTTGAGACGGGTCACTGGACCTATCCCGAACAAAGAGAGCGGGTCGAGGCGTGGCTGCGGGAGAAGCTACAGGGCCGGTAAACAAGTCCTCCCTTTTTTGTAACTTATTGACAGGATACGTCGGATAATTCCACCAGACGTTCACTGCTCAGTATGATTTCTGCCTTTGACTGACCCCTTCTTATGTTTGAGAAGCGGTCTTGTGCTATGAGAAAGGGTACTTGTTTCGTTTGTTTGCTCCTGCTATCGGAAGTGCTGGCTGGGCAGTCGCGGTTTGTGCGTTTTGATCACCTCAACCTGAACGAGGGCCTTTCGCAGGGATCGGTGTATACCATACTTCAAGACCGTATGGGATTCCTGTGGTTTGGGACGCAGGACGGATTGAACAAGTACGACGGCTATGACTTCACGGTATACAGGCACGACAAGTACGATTCGGGATCGATTAGCGACAATTGCATTTACGCGCTCTTCGACGATAGAGAAGGATACATCTGGATTGGAACCCTTAGCGGAGGCCTGAATCGCTTCGACCCGCGCACACGCCGTTTTAAATCCTTTCGTTATGCAGGAAGCAATCCACGCGGACTGACCAGCAATTTGGTCACAAGCATTTGGCAGGATCATTCGGGCACGCTTTGGGTAGGTACTGACAATGGGCTCAACCGGATGGAAGGGGAGGGGTTTGTAAGCTATTTCGACGGCGGACCCAACTACGGCGGAAAGCGGGTGAACTGTATTTACGAGGACAGCAGGAGGACGCTTTGGGTTGGGACCACAACCGGACTTTACCGTTATGACAGCGTAACGGCCTCATTAGTGCTGCAAAAGCTACCGTCAGGTGAAGGAAACGCTGCCGACCACATCAGGGCTTTGTACGAGAGTCCCACTGGCATACTTTACGTTGGCACACATGGCGACGGCCTTTACGCGGGCAGGACAGCACCTGGAAAATTACCGGAGTTCAGGCGCATAGCACTTGAAGGACCGGAACTGAATGAAGTATCTTCCATTGTCTCAGATCCCGAAGGCCACCTGTGGATCGGCCTACATGAGGAGGGATTAGTACGGTGGAATCCGGTTACCGGCGAGCAGATTCATCTGCGTACTGATCCTGTTCAGTCTACCAGCCTTTCCAACGACCGGGTCTCTTCGCTGGCTTTCGATACGTTTGGCAACCTGTGGGTTGGAACGCTCAACGGCATCAACAAACTGAATCTCACCAACCGCAAGTTTACCTTCTATCAGAACCGTCCCGGGATTCCGGGCGACATCGCAAACAGCGTGTTCGCTATAGCAAAGGATCCACTAGGCAATATTTGGACGGGTACGCGTGGCGGCCTTTTCCGGCTGGACCGAAAAGGGACGATCAAAGAATACTTTCATGGCACGCCGGGCATGAGAAGAGCAGATGCGGTTCGATCGATATACTGCGAATCAAACGGCCAGGACTTCATACTTTGGCTCGGCACGGAGCAGGGAACGCTGGAAACCCTGGACCCTTCGACCGGAACGTTCCGTCCGACCGTCATTGATTCACGTTGGCGTGAAAACCCCGTGTACGTTATTCGCAAGGATCAAACCGGCACCTTTTGGCTGGGAACGCTTGAGGGTTTATACAGCGTTGAACCCGGGACAATGCGGATTCGGCATCACGACTGGCAGGACAGCAGCCGAGCGGGGACGCGGCGCAAAGAAATTCGCAGCATCGAAGTTGACGATGATGGAACACTGTGGATCGGCACCCGGGGTGCAGGCTTGCTCCACTACGACCGGCATCGCGACACGTTTCGTGCTTATGTTCACAATCCATCCGATTCGTCTTCCATCAGCAGCAACGTTATCGCCAGCATCAGTATCGACAAACGCGCGCATGTCCTTTGGATTGGCACAGCGTCGGGGTTCAATCGCTTCGTCCCCGGAGAGGGGAGGTTCTACAGTTACACCGAACGCGATGGACTTCCGAATGACGTTGTGTACGGTGTGCTCCCAGACAGTGAGGGTGTGTTGTGGCTCAGCACCAACAACGGAATCGTAAGATTTGACCCGAATACGGAAACCTTCCGCCCTTACGATGCGAGCGACGGACTGCAGGGGACGGAGTTCAACGCAGGCGCATATTATAAAAGTACCGATGGAGAACTCTTTTTCGGGGGAATAAATGGATACAACTCCTTCTACCCGGACGCTATTCGCGACAACACATTAAAGCCCGAAGTTGTACTCACAGGCTTTAAGGTGTTTAATGAAGATGTTGGCTTACCGAAGGCACCGGAGTATACGGATACGATTCGGCTGACACACCGCGACGATGTGTTCTCGTTCGAGTTTTCTGCGCTGCACCTGACGGCGCCGCAAAAGAACCGGTACGCGTATAAGCTCGAAGGGTTCGACCAAAACTGGGTCTCGACACAACGTCGGTTCGCAACATATACGAACCTCGATCCTGGAAAATATACTTTTCGCGTCAGGGCCTCCAACAACGACGGGGTATGGAATGACTCCGGGCTGGCCGTTGTGATCCTGATTGAACCCCCGTTTTGGAATACCTGGTGGTTTTACGCTGTCTGTTCCCTGGCCATCATTACACTTGCCTGGGCGGCATACCGCGCGCGCGTTGGAAGGATACGGCATGAAGAACAGCTGAAGACGGAATTCAACAAGAAACTTGCTGAAATCGAGATGACTGCGTTACGTGCGCAAATGAACCCTCACTTTTTGTTCAATTGTCTCAATTCAATCAACCGGTTCATCGTGAGAAGCGATCCGGAAACCGCGTCCAACTATCTTACGAAATTCTCCCGCCTCATCCGGATGATCCTGCAAAATTCCAAGTCGCCAACTATTTCACTCAAAAGCGAACTTGAAGCGCTGACGTTGTATATTGAAATGGAAGAAATGCGGTTCGAGAACCGCTTCGATTACGATATCCACGTTGCTGATACGGTAGAAGCGGACTTTATCGAAGTTCCGCCGTTGCTGATACAGCCTTATGTTGAAAACGCTATCTGGCACGGTCTCATGCACAAAGAGACTCGAGGTCGACTTACTGTTGAGGTGACACGTGAGGGAGAATGGTTGCGATGTGTTGTGGAGGACAATGGCATCGGGCGACGGCGTGCCCAGGCAGAAGGGGAATGGGTTTTGATAAGCCGGACCCCAGGAACTCAAAAGCAAATCGGCTACGCGCGATAAGTCGATGGGGATGAAGATCACTACCGACAGGCTGAGCCTCTATCAGAGCAAGACAAGGGTTGAAGTGATCGACCTGATGGATAACAACGGGATGGCGGCGGGTACTCGCGTGGTTCTCGAGTTCCCTTACTCCATGGAAATGCAGCCGACACCTTTGGCGTCGCGATGACTTGTGATACGGATTGAAATATGAATTCAGAAGCTGATAAGATCATTCACTCGGTACTTGTAGACGACGAGAAGCATTGCCTGGAAACGCTGGCATGGCAACTGGAAAAATTTTGTCCTCAGGTTAGCATCGTGGCGGTTTGCGAAAGCGGGGAACAGGCATTGAAAGTGCTTTCGGAACGAAATGTCGACCTGGTGTTCCTCGACATTGAAATGCCGAGAATGAATGGTTTTGAACTGTTGCAGCGGCTTGAGAATGTCGCCTTCGATGTGATCTTCACAACCGCCTACGACATGTTTGCCGTTAAGGCGTTCAAATTCAGCGCGGTAGATTATTTGCTTAAGCCTATCGACAAGGACGAGCTGATCCAGGCTGTATCAAAGGTCAGGGGAAAAAAATCGCAGGCCCTAATGCCTGAGCAATTGGATATTCTTTTTCAAACACTGTACGGGAGAAAACCCAGCTCGCCAAAAGTGGCTTTGCCAACAATGAGCGGTCTGGAGTTTGTTACAGCCAATGACATAATTCATTGTCAGTCAGAAGGAAACTACACCCACATTTACCTTGAAGACAAGTCCCATTATCTCATCTGCAGAACCCTCAAGGAAACGGAGGAATTGCTCAGCGGCCATAACTTTTTTCGGGTACACCATTCCCACATTATTAATCTCAATCATATCCGCAAGTATGTAAAAGGAGATGGAGGGTATGTGATTATGAGCGACAACACGTCAATTAACGTGTCGCGCAGCCGGAAGGAAGAATTGCTTCGCCTCTTTGCCTGACCTCCAGGGCAACCTGCCCTGTGAATTCCCCCAACTGCTCGCCCGGGTCCACCGGTTACTCAGTCGCAGTGGCAGCCCTCAAGGGGTAAGGCTACTTTGGTACCACGTTCCACGGACATCGCGGCAATAAACGTTTAAACACGTTTGCAGCGAAAGGAACGATGTGTTTGCAGGCCACAGACGAAAGTTCATAATGAACAGGACTGCACATTCGTTAGGGGTAATCGTTAGGTTGGCTTTAATCTCCGCGTGGCTGTTGGTGGGCACCAGCAGCCACGGCCAGGACGTAGAGGGAATCGGCCAGCAGGAACCCGTCAGACTTTCGGGGATGCTGGCCGCGAACCTCTCGTTCTTCGACGCACAGGGAAGACCTGCCAACCGGGAGAAATTTACCTGGTACCTGACCGGTAACCCAACCCTCGAAATTTACGGAATCGTCCTTCCCTTTTCTTTTACTGTCTCCGAGCAACAAAGAGCTTTTCGTCAACCCTTCAACCAGTTTGGCGTAAGCCCTTACTATCGCTGGGCAAAGGCTCACCTTGGATATCGAAACGTGGTGTTCTCGCCCTTCACGCTCGGTGGACACACCATAGCCGGTGGAGGCGTTGAACTTACACCCGGCAAGTTTCGCTTCGGATTCATGCATGGCCGCCTGCTAAAGGCCGTTCAAGCCATCGGCAATCCCGATGGTTCGTTCGTCGCGAGTCCGTCGTTCCGTCGGAAAGGAACCGCCGTGAAGGTAGGTTATGGTACCGACCAGAATTTTGTTGACCTCGTGCTTTTTCACGGCAAGGACGATCCGAGGTCCATTGATGTCGACTCGTTGACTGCAAGTCTGACGCCAGCCGAGAACCTCGTCGCCGGTGTTTATACACGGCAGCGTTTTCTCAAGGATTTTACGTTCGAGTTCGAATTGGCGCAAAGCCTGTACACGCGAAATACTCACTTCACGGAGCCTGACAGCCTCGATGATGATTTTCTCGTCTCCCCCTTCGTCTCGCTGATGAAAAACAGGAACATCTCCACCGCGCACAGCACGGCCATCGACGGTGCAATAGGCTACGGAAAAGAAGTTTTCAATGTACGCCTTCGGTTCCGGCAAATCGATCCCAATTACCAAAGCATGGGTGCCTACTTTTTTCAGAACGATATCCGGAATATCACTGTCGAGCCCTCAGTGACGCTCTTCAATTCCGCATTGCAGATCAATGGCAGTTTCGGATATCAGACTGATAATGTCGACGGCCAACGGGCGTCTACGACAAAGCGAAAGATCGGATCAGCCGTTGTCAGCGGGCGGATTGGCAATCGGTATACCGGCAACCTGACGTATTCAAATTATGATATCGGTCAAGCAGCCGGAACTATCGAACTCGACACCCTTATTGAAGTTTCACAAACTACACGGAGCTGGAGCATGATGCACAACCTAATGTTTCAGGGTGAATCGCTGCATCACAACATTATGGCCAGCTATAATTTTCAGTCGCTGAACGATAACAACCCAAGCACTGCATTGTACTCAGAATACAACAGCGCGACATGGATGGCATCGTACTTCGTTTTGGTTGTCAGTCTTAGATTGAATATTACAGGTAGTTATACGCACACGGTTTTTGAAATGCCTTCGCGCAAGACGGTCATTCATGGCCCCACAGTAGCAGTATCAAAGTCATTCTTTAACAATGTCTTTAATACGAGTCTTTCGTACGCCTCCCTCGCGCAATTGATAGACGATGCCGCGTATCAGACGATTAACCGACTCATGGTTAATACGTCGTACCGTCCCGCGCGCCGACATCGCTTCAGTCTGCGCTTTTACCTCAACCGAAGTGCAAATGAGGGTGAGAACGTCAAACCATTTCGTGAAACAAAAGGAGATATCGGATATGCTTACACCTTCTGAATGGACACGAGCGTTTCAATGGATGAGCCGGGTGCTGTCCGTCCTCATGCTTGCCCTGTGGGTGCTTCCCTCGTCAGGGCAATCGCCTGCGACGCAGGCAAATGTGGTGACAAGTTTCAGTCCACCTTATACCATTCCACTATCGGAGATATACACAAGCCAGCAACTCAGTGTGATCGTGACTGCAGTGAATGGGCCCATGCCTTCGGGCAAGCTCTCGGTGGTTATCGAGGGTAACAACGGAATACGTATTGAAAACGATTTTTCTTCGTCCCCGTTCTCGCTTGACATAGAGCAAGGTGTGCCTTACCAACTTTCGGGCGGCGACCTGGACGAAATCTTTCAGATGCAAAATTTTCGGGCAACAGGTATTACCGTTGCCCAGGCGTTCAACGACGGACTTCCCGCCGGCAACTATGAAATATGCTTCAGAGTATACGTTTCCGGCCGAACCGGATGGACCCCGATCTCACAGGCGTCGCCCATAGGGTGTGCATCCTTTGTTGTAACAGAAAGCGCGGCCGCGGTGACAATCGCCGCGTTCGTGCAACCGCCTCCGTTTACCCCGGACCTTGAAGCCTACCTGTACAAACTCAACGCAACGCTGACGTCTGCGACATCTCGAAGGGTTCGACTGTTCCTCACGATTTCCGGTGATAACGGTGTCGTGATCCGTTCCCGACAGGGCGTCATTACTCCCGACTTGATAAGTCTTCAGGCGGCGGTTCCCTACACGCTCACATCCATCGACCTGGAGCCGTACTTCCAGATATCGAATCTTGAATTCACAGGCATCTCAGCCCAGGCCGTTCAGTCGGGTGGACTCCCGGAGGGCAATTATCGTTTCTGTCTCCGCGCCGTGGATGGCGCCGGCAACTTTATTTCCGCGGACAATCCGTTAGGATGTAGCAACATGGTCACAATAAGACTGCTTGAACCGCCACAACCGATAGCACCGAAGTGCGGTGCAGTGGTTAAGGCAGGTCAGGGTCAGATGCCCATATTCAGCTGGACACCGCCACCCGGTGCCCCTCCGGGACTGATCTACACTTTGAGGATCGTGGAGATGGTTGATCCGAGCAAGAATCCAAACGATGCCATGTTTTCGGCAACTACTCCGGCTTTCCTGGAGGAGACGATCATCGGAGCGACTACCTTTCTCTATGGTCCTGGTCAACCCGTTTTGGAACCCGGAAGAAAGTATGCGTGGCAGGTCATTGCAGGTTTGGGTACCGGGCCGGATATGGGCGACCAGTCTAAAGGTTTTCGCAATCACGGCAGGAGTGAGGTCTGTTGGTTTACGGTTGAGGAACAGCTCACCAACCTGGTACTTCTAACAGAATTGCCCAAATCACCTTCATCGCCAAAGGTTGCACCCCTCGTAAACAGCGATCCGGTTCCCATAGCTGGGGTGAGTGGCAAACTGTATTACAAGTTCAAGACGATGGAGAAGGCAGCGCCTGCATCAGACGCGTCGGCAAAAGGAGGGAATATCGTTTTGTTGTCTAAGAAAGCGGAACCGTATAACAAAGCACCGTATATCGACGCGTCCGGCGCACTTCCGCTCGGCAACGTCAAAGTGAGCCTCGTGAGAGTCTACCTGTTGCAAGGCAAAGTCAATAATAAGCAGTACACCTTGGAGCCTCTGACAAAGAAAAGCGTTCCATACGGTGGTAACGAATTCGACCAGGCCTTTGAGGGAAACGAAGAGGTAATCGCCACAACCACGACGGCAGCTGATGGCTCGTTCAATTTCCTTTTCCCGCACCTGGAGAAGGACCTTGGATTGGTTCAGCAAAATGCGAATCTTAAAATGGGTGGTGGGGAATTCTTTAGTAACGTAAGCGGGGATGTTCACAAGGTATATCGTCTCAGGGTAGAGAACAATTACTACTGCAGCCCGGAAATCAACATCAAGCTCGATCCCTGGCAGGCCATAGATGTGGGAACTTTAATTTCGTTCGTAAAAAGCTACAACCTCAAAGTTGTTGTCATGTCCACGACCTCGAGCTTCTATGTTCAAGAAGGGGGCGGGGGCAAGGTGCTGGATAAGGTGTCCACGACGATCATTCGAAAATCCAGGATTAGCCACGTGCCATCCAACGAGGGAACACAAGCGGGTGGTACACGGCAGGAACCAAATTCGCTCAACGTTGTAACGTCGGGAGAGACCGATATGAACGGCGCAGTGTTGATCCGGAATCTCGTGCAACACGACCCGGATAATCAACTGGATCGATACTACATCAAATGCGAAACTGCCAAGACATCGGGGTTCCACCACTACAAGACGAAAGAGGTGCGATACAACCCGTTTTCACTGAACGAGAAAAAGAATTTTCCTTTCAACAAGGCTGCCTATGTAACAGTCCATCCTCCACAGGGCATCTCATACACCGAGTTCTTTGGTTCCGACGTCGTATGGAACAGCGAGCTGGAGGTAAAGACGTACACAAAAGAAATCGAGCTTAACCCAGAGCTGCCGAGAATCTTCGGGCAGGTATACAACAGCCTTGCTACCAGCACGACCATTCAGGGCGCCAAGGTTGTGCTTGTTTCATTATATCCCCCCGGGCAAGCCAAGTCATTTACCACGCATGTCACCTTTACGGACAAGAACGGGCGCTACGAGTTTAAGGATCTCGATGTGCCGATGGATGTGCAGTATGATCCGGTGAAGAAGGAATTTGTCAACGCGCATTACGCGCCGAGCAGGCTGGTGAGGACTAAGGTGCCGGGTTACAAGCTGCGGATAAGAGACGTCGGCATCATGCTGTATGGATCACAGTTGTCGGACGCGAACCTCGACCTGGAACCGGATGGATGGCTTGTGGGTGACGTTATGGATGAGCACGGTAATCCGGTATTCGCGCGCGTGTACGTCGACAGCGTCATGGCGAAAACGGAGTCGGTAATAGCTTCTCCTGATAACAGCGAGAAGCCTTCCGGTAATACATTTATGGCCGTGAAGTTTGTCCAACGGTTTTCGATGAATGTACCTTCCGGAAAAAGCAAGAAGATCACCGTTGTTCCTGACGACAAGGGCTACTTTGAAGAAGTCTTCACAGAGGAAATTACGCCAAAATCGTCCAGCAGTACGGTCCGAAAATACGTCGTATATCGCGTTCAGAAGAGAATCAAGTTTAGGATACTGGCGGGTAAAAGCAGTACCGGAAAACTTCAGCTGCCTTCTTCACCAAAGCCGCTGGCTAACGTGAGTGTCACGCTTGACTTGCCCACCAAAAAGGTAACGCAGGTGTCTGATGCCGATGGCTACGTTTCATTCGCGTTTGAAAGCTCTGATACCCAGTTTCCCTTTATTGTCGAGCCTCCGGACGACATGAGTTTTGAGCCGACTGTCTACACCATAAACGATGTGGAAGATAGTAAGGATGCTAAGGAGTATGCCCCGTGCTATCTCAAACCTGCCACGTCGATCTCGGGAATCGTAACGCTGAAGGGTGGACAAACTCCGGTAGCAGAAGCCCTGGTGTATATCGACATGGGCAATGGCAACATGTTAAAGGGCATCTCCGATGCGGAGGGTAAATATCTTTTGACAAAGGTGCCAAAGTCGCCGACCCAGGTTACCGTACACGCTTCAAAACCCGGCGCAATACCCAACCTGATCAGTCAGTCAAAGACCATCGCGCTGCACGACGACGACAATGAATTGAATTTTGAACTGGAGGAGGACAAGGAGATGGCGATCCAGGATATTTTCGGCTTTAAGGTAGTCGTACAGGAAATGAAAAAGGAGCCAGATGGAACGCGTACGATCGTCAAGGGTAGCTTGATTGAAATTCCCGCCAATGAAAACTTCAAATTGTACGATGCGAAGGCTACGCTTCCGTTTTCTAATCTGAAGGTCAAGCCGTCATCACAGAAGACATCCTCCGGCATTCCTCTGGGTGTTCCTGCCAGCGATTTCCTGACGCTTGATCTTCAGGAACTGAAAGTAATGGCGCACGATGCATTCGGGGCGACGGTCAGCATGGACACAGGAGCGCTCCTGAAGGTCGAAGGTGAGAATGCCTCTGGCTTCCTGGAAGGCAAGGTCTCAGTGATTCCCTCCAGCTTCAACTTTTCTCAATCTATCTTGAGCTTACCGCAGGGGAAGCGTATGCATCTTCTGCCCGCCAGCGGAGAGGGGACTGATGTTAAGGTGTTGACAGCGGGAGAATATGCCAAACAGAAGTTCTCCATTGGAAACGACCAGGGCGGCGACCTTGCCTTCAAGTACCTGGGCTTTGGCGGGAAGGCCGCCCGTAAACAGTCCTATCTCGATGGTGATCGGATTGTGCTCGCTACAACATTGATGACAGAAAAGATTCCCGGGATGGCCCCATCGCAGATTGCTCTCAATGCTGGGCCGTTGGTCGTGAAAGCCAATGGTGTTGAACCCGCTTCAATGGATCAACCCGTCAGTTTCGCACTGGAGAAATGGACTGTAACCGGTCCGAAGTGGAGTATTCAATCCAACTCCTCGGGTATCCTTATTCCGGGAGCCACGATCAAGACCGGCATTGTCGACATACCCGTGAATAATTTGGCCATTCTGCCGAATAACCTGGATGCTTCGGGTTTCGACGTAGAGAGCATTTCGCTGTCTGGTGTAGTACCTGTAAATGTAGTCGATGCCGGGAACGCAATTTTCGGTTACAATCCGAGTGTAGGCAAAGATCAAAAGGGACACTGGGAGCTGAGACTGGTAGGGAAGGATGGTATGCCGGCTGCTACGTTATCCGGACTCCCCGGCATGGAACCAGGGGCGTCAATCGACTTCGGCATCTTCAGCCTGATCAGCAACGGCGAGCAGCGACTTGAGTTTTCGAAGTACTATAAAGGCACGACGTTCCACAAGGTGCTGAAGGTGAACCCGATCGCATTTAGCGGCGGAGATCAGTATTTCCAGATGTCAGCAGCGGTTGACCTGGGCATTCCGGGCGTGGTAGAGAGTAATGCTGTTCTTCAGTTTGCGAAGGAAGGGGGCGCCGTTGCCATGAAGATATTCCCCATTAACGTTGATGTAGAGGGGCCGGGTTTTGTTCACTTTTATACTTCCATGAAGCAGAATTCACAGCAACTAAAACCTGGTGAATTCACGTCGGTGGGACAGATTCGCGACAAGGAAGGCATAGTACTGGATGCAAAGCTCTATCGAACGGTCGATGCGGCTTGGATAGCCGTCGATCCAAAAGGACAGAGCCTCCCCCTCGGAAGTGCAGGCACATCGCTGGCCAATGTCGAAGGAAAGATGGAGGTCGACCTGTCGGCGTCGGTCTGGAAGAATTTCCGGTTCGGTGGTGAGCTGAAAGGTTTTAAAGGATTGGCGGGCGACACCCGAAAGACATTTACTGTGCATGGGAGCATTACGGCAGACAATGAAAGCCTCGATGTGAAGAACATCCCTACCCCCTTCGGGGGCATGAACCTCACGTATGATCTGAAGAACTCACGCCTTACCGGAGACATGCAACTGAAGCAAAGTATCGGGCCACTGTCAATGAACGGAATGGCGAATATTACCATCGATGCCTCGGGCTGGCATTTCATTAGCGGCGGGCAACTAAGCATGCCGGGGTTGGGAGGGATGGCTGCCGGCATGCTGATAGGAGACTATGATCATATGCCTGCGCATGTCGCCGACAAGGTGATGCAGTTCGCCTATAACAAGGAAGTGCCGCCTTCTTTTGTAAATGGCATTTCGGGATTCTTCTTTACCGGTGAAAAGGACCTTCCGTTTAGCATTCCGGACTACAGCATAGACCTGGGAGTCCTAAGTGCCAAGATGGGTGCCAAAGCCGGTCTCGACGCACGCATGTGGATGAATTTTGACGACACGGGCAATGAATACGGGATCGGGGCTATGGCCTTTGCCCACCTGTATTTCAAGGCCACTTCAATCACATGTACCAAGCTCGGCGCCGAAGCGCGTGCTGAACTTGGCGCCAAAGGTATCTACCATACGGGTGCCGGCACATTTACTGTGAACGGTTGTGGTAGCATTTCGGTATCAGGAAGTGCGAAGCAATGTTTCCCCACACCTTGCTGGGATGGCATCTGTTGCAAGGCTTGTGTTGGCGGCTCAATCAGTAAGGCCGTAAGCCTGGAGATCCTCCTGGACTCCACCGGCAAGACGGACCTTTCCTTCGGATTTGACAACTGCAGTGGTCAGCCACCGATGGCGGCAAACTGGTAACCCTAGTGCTATGAGACCTATTGCGATTACTAACGGACATGTCTGCAGCAGCGTGATGTTCATCCTGATGCTTATGACGTCGGCGCTTGGTGCGCAGCCGGACGAAAGACCGGCGGCAATTTCCACGCCTGATGGTGTTTTCATCTACCTGGGAAGGCAAATTCCGAAAGAGCATTACTACGAACTTGAAGCAAAGGATCAGCGCGGCGGGTACAAGCAGGTGGCAGTAATAAAGGCTCCGGTTGCCAGAGCTGAAATGGAGGAAAGAGTAAAAATCTTCAGCCCGCATTTTGCAATGCTTAGTGCATTGACGTCTGACGAAATCGACGGAATGTGGGCCTACTTCGCCGACAATGAAATCATCGACAGTGCCTACGCAGCAAACTTGCCCGTTATGCACCTGGCGATGGGAACCGCTTATCTTGACCGGGACGTCACGGCAGGCAACGTGCGGCAGTACCGCGTGCGACTGCGTGAGGCGGGCGGTCGCGAGGTAGCTGTTGCGGAAAGCAACGTCGTGAAAGTGCCGGCTTCGCCGGATATACCGAAACCGATCTTTCGTGACGTGGCCGTTTCAGGTGGCGAGATTCGAATGGACTGGTTCGTACCGCGACAAGGACAACTTGCATCGTACAATGTCTACAGGAGCGTATTCGGAAAGAATGAATTTACGCCAGCGCCGGTGATCAAGGGATACAATTCAGTAGATGAAGAGGTGACGCTTATTGCTATCGACACTGCTGTAAGCATCCCCGCTCATTACGAATATTTTGTTGTGCCGCTCGACGCCTTTGGTAACCCGGGGCCATCGTCAGACACGGTTAGCGCCGGAACACTCGACAAACAATTTCCTCCGCTGGTAGAGCGTCTCACAGCACAAAGTTCAGGTAGTGGACACGAGATTGTTATCAACTGGAAGATTTCTGCTGGTCCATACCTGCGAGCAGTCGAAATATTCCGGAGTGTCGCGTACGACAGCGGTTTTTCCCGCGTCGGTGTAGTCCCGCCCTCTGACACAGTGTTCATCGACCGCGTGCCGGTTTCTTCGGAGAATTTCTACTATCAGATCGTGGCGAGAGGTCCGGGAAAAAGGACCATTTCCAGTGCTGTCGTTTCAGCCCTCTACCGCGACAGCCAGCGGCCGGTTCCGCCGACAGAAATAGCAGCGGAGACTGTCGATGGAGGAGTACGTATCCACTGGAGGTATGACGAGCCTTTTGTCAAAGGATTCTTTGTCCAACGTGCCAGCGGTCCGGATTCGGAGTATCGTCTTGTGTCGCCGTTGATCCCTTTCGATTCGCCATTGCTTTCCTATACCGATACAACCCGCGCGATCAGTTTCTATGACGCGGCGTTGTACAGAATCGTGGCAGTTAGCGACAGCGATATTCACAGTGAACCGTCGGAGCCGGTAACCGGTACGCCGGGTGTCAGCACATTGCCCGACGTACCGCCACGGCCGGATGTTCGCTCGGAAGATGGAAAGGTGTTTGTCGAATGGAGCGACCTTCGCGAAACTGATCCCGATCTTTTAGGGTATGTCTTGTGGCGAAAAGAAGCCAGTGGGGCGTTTGATGTAATCTATTCGTCGCGTGATGGATCTGCGAAAAATTACTTTATCGATACGAAGGTTCAGCCCGGCATCTCTTATGCGTATGCGGTCCAGGCGTTGAACATAACCGGTGCCACGAGCGCCTTGAGCGATTCAGTCTCAATTGTAGTTCCCGCTATCGGTCCCGCAGCCCCTTCTTATGTCCGTCTCTTGTCCACAGAAGCGGGCGTTCACATTTCCTGGGGACGCGTTACATCGGCCGACCTTAAGTCGCTAAGACTTTATCGCCAGGAGCCCGGTAGTGCAGCAGTATTGGTAGCGGAACTCGACAAGGACCAGCTTGACCACATCGACACCTCCGTCCAGCGCGGCACGCTTTATTCCTACTACCTCACGTCCGTCAGTGACAGGGGCATTGAGGGAGAAAGGGGAGAATTATCAACTATTCGGTACTGAAGCGTCGGCATGATAGTCGCAGACGCAGACGCAGATGCAATTCCTCGGCGTAACTTCCCGTGCACAACGCCACTGCATGCATCTGCCCCTGCATCTACTCTACATCCACCCTCCGCCTAGCGCATGATACAACTCCAATTGGGCAGCTAGTTGTTGGCGTGTAATCAACGCCTTGTCTAGCTGGGCCTGGAGCGCATTGCTCTGCGCGGAGATCACCTCCAGGTAGTTCGCCATTCCGCTTCTGAACAACATCTGCGCATTCCGCACAGCCTGGTTCAGCGTTTCAACCCGTTCGGTGGCAACTTCCTGTTCCGTTCTCGCCTTATCGATGCGGATCAGCGCATTGGTGACTTCATGCACGGCCGTGGTCACTGAAGCTCTGAACTCCGTCTCGCGCTGTTCGCGTTCTGCGCGCGCGACCTCTACCTGCGTTTTGAGCGCCCGCCTGGCGAAGATGGGTTGCGTAATACCCGCCGAGGCAACGCTGAAGAGAGAGGCCGGTGTACTGAACCAGTTGCTCGCTTCGAACGCGTTCAACCCGCCGGTCGCACTGAGCGTCAGCGAAGGATAGAGGTTGCCCTGGGCGACCCCAACCCGTGCATTTGCTGCCTTCAGCGCCATCTCGCTCGCACGTACGTCAGGTCTGTATGCCAACAGTCCGGCGGGTACGCCTGTGGTCAGTCCTTGCTCAACGGGGATGTTGTCCAATTGACCCGTCCGCGGAATTTGTCCCGGCCAGTCGCCGGTGAGCAAACGCAAGCCGTTCTCCTGGAGGGCGATGGCCTGTTCAAGTTGGGGAATAAGGATCAGTGCGTTCTGTTTCTGTGCTTCTGCCTGTTGTACGGCAAGCTGCGTTGCCTCGCCGGCATTCTTTTGGAGCTGGATCATCTGGACGATGCTATCGCTCAGCAGCGCGTTTCTTCGGGCGATGGTGAGCTGTGCATCCATCATCAGCAGGTTAAAGTAGCCATCGGCCACTTGCGCGACGACAGCCGTCTGTACGGCGCGTGCCGCTTCAAAGGTCTGCAAGTAGTCGGCAAGAGCTGCCTCCTTGTACCTACGGATTTTTCCCCAAACGTCAAGTTCCCAGGAGATGGTAGCTGCCAGCGTATAGTCTTCCAGGTGACTCTTCTCGAGAAAGTTGCTGAGGCTAAGTCCGTTCAGGCTGTTCTCCGACGGGTTGCTCGTCGACGCAGTGGCCTGAGCCTGAAGTGCAGGTAGCCACGCAGCTCTGGCCTGCTTTGCGTACGACTGGTACGCTTCAACACGCGTCAATGCTATGCGCAAGTCGAAATTGTGCGTCAGGGCACGGTGGATCAGACGTTGCAACGTTGTGTCGGAGAAAAATTCATTCCAGGACAGCTTTGCTATGCTGCTGTCGGTCTCTGCGTGGGGAGCTGAATATGCATCGGGCATGCCCAACTCCGGCCGCGAGTAATTGCGTCCTACTGAACATGCAGACAGGAGGATCCCTGCGGCCGCAGCGAACGCTATACTATATAATATGTATAACAGTATTGAACCTATTGTTCTTGCATTCATGGTATCTTCGTTTGATTGGTCAAACAGTCTGGCCAGCGATCGCGGCCGTTTTTTCGCTACTTCTAACTCGTTCCTGCAAATATTGAAATACGACAAACAGGACCGGGATTATAAACACGCCCAGTATCACACCGGTGCGCATTCCGCCCAGAGCGCCCGTTCCGATGGAGCGGGTACCCAGGGATGACCCACCCGTCGCCCAGGTGAGGGGAAGCAGTCCTACGATGAAGGCGAAAGAGGTCATAAGAATCGGGCGCAACCTAAGCTTCGACGCCTCGAGTGCGGATTCCACAAGACCCATCCCCGCGTTCCGCCGCTGGACAGCATACTCGACAATCAGGATGGCATTCTTCGCGAGCAAGCCGATCAGCATGATCAATCCAACCTGAACGTAGATGTTATTCTCGATTCCTGTGAGCGTCGTGAACAAGAACACACCCAGTATGCCAGTGGGTACCGTCAGGATGACGGCAAGTGGCAGGATGTAGCTCTCGTATTGCGCGGCGAGAAGGAAGTACACGAACACGAGGCTCAGGATGAATATCAGAGTCGTCTGCGATCCTGCACCGATTTCCTCCCGCGTCATGCCGGTCCACTCGTAGGCATATCCCCTGGGCAGATATACTTCAGCCACTTCGCGAATTGCCTCGATGGCGTCGCCGGAACTGTAGCCTGGTTTCGGAATCCCATTGATGGTGACCGCGTTGAAGAGGTTGTTGCGCGTCACGGTTTCCGGACCGTATACTTTTTCCAACGACACGACTGATGTCACGGGTACCATCTCGCCCCGGGTGTTCTTTACAAATATGTTATTGATCGACGACGGTTCTGCCCGATACGGAATATCCGCCTGGACGATTACACGGTAAAACTTCCCAAACCGGTTGAAGTCGGACGCAAAACTGCTTCCGTAGTATACCTGTAGCGTCTGCATGAGGTCGCTGATGGATATACCGAGCTGCTTCGCTTTGGCCTCGTCGATGTTCAACATGAATTGCGGGTTCCCCGTGTTGAAGGTGGTGAAAGCATACGCGATCTCCTCGCGCTTCATCAACTCGCCGATAAAGCCGTAAGCTGTTTGAGCTAGTTTGTCGAGGTCACCGCCTGTTCGATCCTGGATGATGAACTCAAAACCACTCGTATTGCCGAAGCCCTGAACGGTCGGAAACTGGAACAGGAAAATGTTGGCCTCTTTGATCACACTGAGTTTCTGATTGATCAGCCCCATCACTTCTTCGATGTTGTTCACTGGTCCCCGCTCGCCGTGTGGTTTCATGCGGATGAATCCCACGCCGTAGTTCGAACTGTTGGCGTTTGCCACAATGTTCAGCCCGGCGATTGACGCGCGACGCTCCACAGCTTCTACGTCAGACAGGATCCGGTCGATCTTCTCCATTACCTTCTGGGTCCGATCGAGCGACGCACCCGGCGGAAGATTTACGGAATAGACGATGAAGCCCTGGTCCTCAGTAGGGATAAACCCTGTTGGTGAGTTGCGTGTCCATATGAATACGGCTACGAAGACGACGGCAAGTCCTGCACCTGCGATCCACTTCCTGCGTACCAAAAACTTAACAGCATCGAGATAGCGATTTGTTGTGGCAGTAAAGCCTGCGTTAAATGCGTTGAAGAAACGTTTCCCGAAGCTCAGTCGGGACTGGCCTTCCTTTTCCTCCTCCGCATGCGGATTTTTCAGTAGGAGGGCACACAACGCGGGACTCAGCGTCAATGCGTTCACTGCCGAGATGATGATGGCGATGGCAAGAGCGAAGGCGAACTGCCGGTAGAATACACCGGCAGGACCTTCCATAAAGCCAACAGGTATAAATACGGCCGCCATAACCATCGTGATGGAAATGATGGCGCCGGAAATTTCTTTCATGGACTGGATGGTTGCGGGCTTTGCTGGCAGCTTCGTCCGCTCCATCTTGGAGTGCACGGCTTCAACCACGACGATAGCGTCGTCGACCACGATCCCGATGGCCAACACCAGTGCGAAGAGCGTCAGCAGGTTGATGGTAAACCCGAACAACTGGAGGAAGAAGAATGTACCGATGATGGCAACGGGAACTGCTATTGCAGGGATAAGCGTAGACCGAAAGTCCTGCAGAAAGAGATACACGACGATGAACACCAGGATGAAGGCGATGATGAGTGTCTCCTGTACCTGGTATATCGACTCGTCGAGAAATTCCTTCGCGCTGAACATAGTAAATTGTTCGATGCCGCGCGGGAACGACTCAGCAGCTTTTTTCATCACTTTTTCCGCCTCGGTCAGGATGTCGTTGGCGTTGGATCCCGGCGTTTGAAAAAGTGCTATGCCGATGCCAGGCCTTCCCTCGATGAAGGTATTGGCACTGTAAGCAAAGGCGCCGAACTCAACGCGAGCGACATCTTTTAATCTCACCGCGGAACCGTCCGGTGCAGATTTGAGAATAATGTTTTCATAGTCCGCGTTCTTCGAAAGTTTGCCCTTGTGTTTCAGGATGTATTCAAAAGAAGCGCTGCTGCTTTGCCCGAATCGTCCGGGTGCTGCTTCCAGGTTTTGATCGCGGATTGCGTTCAATACGTCTGTTGGCGAAAGATTGTTTGCAGTAAGTCTGTCCGGATTAAGCCATATCCGCATTGAATAGTCCTTGGCTCCGAACACCATGGCCTGACCTACGCCCGGCACACGCTGTAACTCGGGTATGATGTTGATCTTCGCGTAGTTTTGCAGGAAGGTCTCATCAAATGCGCTGTCTGTGCTGTAGATCAGCGGCACCATGATCATACTGTTCTGCTGCTTTTGCGTCGAGATTCCAGCCTGAACCACTTCCAGCGGAATGAGGCTAACAGCTTTCGAGACGCGGTTCTGGACGTTGACCGCGGCCAGGTCCGGATCGGTGCCCACGCGGAAGTAGACGTTGAGGGTCATGGTGCCGTCGTTGCTGGACGTCGACGTCATGTACGTCATGTCTTCCACGCCGTTGATGGCTTCTTCAAGCGGTGTAGCAACGGCCCGTGCTACGACTTCCGCGCTGGCGCCAGGGTATAGCGCCGTCACCTGAACCGTAGGTGGCGCTATATCGGGAAACAGCGTTATGGGTAATGAGAACAGGGATATCAGTCCCAGCAGGGTGAGTATGACGGATACTACCGTCGATAATACTGGTCTTTCTATGAATCGTCTAAGCATAATATCGGGGTTGGCGCGGTGAAGCGTTGACAGGCCGTTGGGGTGTGGATCCGTTGCCCGTCACGCTTCCCGCAAGTGAATGGAATGAGTTACTGGTTCAGCAAGCTGTCCAATGATATGGGTTCGGGTTGAATCATCGCTCCGTCGTTCAGACGGTCGAGGCCGGCATAGACAATCTTATCCCCCGGCTTCAATCCCGCTTCTACCAGGTAGAAGTTCTTCACGTTGTCAGCTACCCGGATTGGCGTGCTGTACACCTTGTTGCTGTCGGATACGGCGAACACGAAGATTTTATCCTGGAGTTCGAAAGTCGACTCTTGTGGCACGACTACAGCCGAGTCAACGGAGTAGGGGATGCGGACCCGACCGGTGTTGCCTGAGCGAAGCAATCCCGAAGCATTCGGAAACGATGCGCGGAAGCTTATGGCGCCGGTTGTGCTATTAAACTGTCCGGCGACGGTCTCAACCTTTCCCTTGTAAGGGTACACTGTGTTGTCGGCCAGAATGAGCTCTACTAGTGGCATCTGGCTGATCTTTTCCTGGATCGTGTTGCCTTCAAAGCGTTTTATGAACTCAAGGAATTCGCGTTCGCTGAAGGAAAAGTAGGCGTACACTTCTTTTATCTCCGAGAGTACGGTAAGGGGTGTCGCATCGGACGCGCCTACAAGGCTTCCGGGTTCTACAAGTATGCGGCCAATGTATCCGTCGGAGGACGCCGTAATCGTAGTATATCCCAGGTCAATTGCTGCGGACCTCACCATAGCCTCTGCCTGAGTCACGCTGGCGAGCGCTGCCTCGTATGCCGCTTTGGCGGCACGGAGCTGGATGTCGGACACGACGTTGTTCTCGACCAATGGAGTCAGCTTGTATACATTAATCTCGGCATTGGCGAGGTTTGCCTTAGCAGCCGCCAGGTTTGCCTTCGCATTGTTAAGTCGCTCAGCATACGGCTGATCGTTTATCTTGAACAAGATTTGTCCTTTCTTCACGAAAGCACCTTCGTCGACATGAATCTTGTCGACGTAACCGTCAACCTGCGCTCTGATTTCAATATCCTTGCTGCCTTCGAGCGAGGCCGAAAATTCTTTGAACGTGGTTGCAGAACTGCTGCTTACCGTTAGTACAGGAAGCGCCTGCGGCGGCTGTTGCCACTCCGCGGCTCCACCGGATGAGGGCGTGCAGCTTTCAAGCGAAGTGAGGAGCGCAATCGATGCAAGCGATGCGATTATATAAGAAGCACTGAGTTTCGTTTTCATGGATGTAACGTTTTGTTTGGTTAAAATTTTCCGGACATAGTTATCCCCGCGCCGGAATTGCGGTGCATAAATGGTATGTCATTTGGAGACCGGGGGTGCGAGGCCGGGCCGTGCGCTTATTTTTCCGGCAGGCTGGTACAACCTTTTGTCGTACCAACCAAAATGGTGAGTAACCCGTGATTGGGTTTCGATAGGTACGCTGTGAAGTTCATCGCATTTTCGTTAAGGTCAAAAGTCAATTTCTCCTGAAGTGTTTCCTGCATGTTGAGAAAACGGACCGCCGAAAATAATGTTAGGCGTGAAGAGCGATGAATCACTTACATTATCCCGGTATTAATTGTACTTTTCACGGATTGCCCGTTGGAAGAGGGCAGGCGTCTGGCCGGTGTGCTTCTTGAAAAAGCGATTGAAATACGAATCATTCTCGAAATTTAGCAGCGCAGCGATCTCTTTAAGGTTATGATCGCCCCAGAATAACAACCGTTTGGCTTCCAGGATGCGCTTCTCATCGATGATTTGCTTTGCCGTCTTGCCCGTAGTGCTCTTGATAACATCGTTTAGGTGGCCGGGAGTTACTGCGAGCATCTCGGCATAGCTGGCAACACGCGTGACCTTACGGAAGGCAACGTCAACGTGTTGTTTGAACTGATGTACGAGCCTGTTTTGCGTGGCATCCATCTGCATGACAGCCAGAGGGGTATCCATCAGGCGGGCGGCGCTTATGATGAAGACATTGAGGAGGTTGCGCAGTATTAAGTCCTTCTTTGGTCTGTTTCGGCGGAATTCCTCGAGCATCAGGTTGGCATAGCCAAGCAACTCATTCATGGAATTGTCGTCGAGTGAGAGGATGACCTTGTTGAACATGCACTCCCAGCAGGCCACCCATCCCTGCATCTCGTTTATGAGGAAATCCCGACTGAAGGAAATGCAGATCAACTCCGCATTTTCTACTGCATCATATTGGTGCACTTGATCAGGTCCCCCGGAAAAGAACGCAGGGCCTTCAATTGTATGACGTTCGAAATCAATAAATTTCGTTACACGTCCCTGCAACAACAGGTTGACGGTGTAGCCTTCCTGGCGATGAGGTACTTGTAGCTTTCCGAGGATCTCAAAAGGATCGACGCGAACGATCGCGAAGTCGGTTGCACCGGTGCAATTGCGGAGATTATAGACGGGAATGGTTTCGTCTGTCTGAGTCTGGGTCGGTATCATGTATCGTCAAATTCCAAAGCCCTTGTTACTACCCGATTAAAGCGCAATATCCCTCCGGAACGCCAACGGATTCCCGAAAGGCCAGACATCAAACCTTATTTAACGCGACGAATGCGAATTGGTTGATCTCAGCGCATCTTTTTCTCGTGAGAAAAAGGAATTTTTTTCACGTGGGCGATCCGAGCAATGTTCTCGCCTTCGGAGGAATATGTACCTTGGATTGTGAATTACCCGGTCTCGTCTATGCACACTCGCCTTCTCGCATACACTTCCCGGCATATCGATCTGAGTCCCGCCGAAGCGGATTACTTTGTCTCTCTTTTCAAACACCGCCAATACTTGAAGCGTCAGTTTGTTCTTCAGGCCGGCGACATCTGCAGACACGAGACCTTCATCGTAAGCGGATGCCTCCGCGCATACTTCGTAGAACCGTCAGGATCGTTTCATATCGTTCAGTTTGCGGTGGAAGACTGGTGGACGGCCGACCTGAAGAGCCTGTGGCATGAAACGCCCGCGACGCTGAACATCGACGCGCTGGAAACCACGGACGTGCTACAGATAGAGAAAAGCAACCTCGATCGCCTGTTCCGGGAAATTCCGAAGACCGAGCGAATGTTCCGTGTCATGCTGACCAATGCTTTCATTGCGCACCAGCAACGCATTATCGACAACCTCTGCAAGCCGGCAGCAGAACGCTACCTTGCATTTCTTGAAAGGTACGGGAGCATAAGCCAACGCGTGCCGCAGGCACAGATTGCATCTTATCTTGGAATGACTCCAGAGTTCTTAAGCCAGGTAAGAAGAAATCTCATGAGGTGAACAGCTCCAGAATGTTTTCTTAAACTTTCTTAAGGGTTTTTCTTAAGAAACTTCAATGCTTCACGGCAGACTGTCCACGCATTTTTGCCTAAAAAAAGTATGGACAAGTTGAAGCAAAACATCACAGAGCTGAACAACCTGATCGTTCAGGGTCGGCCCATGGAAGCATTTGAAAAATTCTACCACGACGATGTAGTTATGCAGGAAAATGATGGCGAGCCCACGCGGGGCAAGGCAGCCAATCGGAAAAGGGAGGAAGAATTTTTTGCTGCGACGCAGTTTCGCAGGGAAGAAGTGCTCGACGTAGCCATTGGCGACAACGTGACGATGGTTCGTTGGGCCATGGACTTCACACACAAGGACTGGGGCGAGCGCAAATACACTCAGGTTTCTGTACAGCATTGGTCTGACGGAAAGATTATCCGCGAGCAGTTCTTTTACGGAAATTGAGCATTAGCGATGAGTACTTGACCCGTTCGGATCAAATGCCCGAACGCGGATGTAATATTGATCCGTATTTACTTCGGGAGTTCCTTCTGGGGTCAGGTACTCATGCGTTTGCCATTCGGTGGTGGGCTTCAGTAATTTCCACGCTGCACCAAGTTTGCACGGCACCGGCATGGTGAAGCCGGGCACATCTGCGACCCACCGGCGAAAAGCGCAGCGTGTACGGCCCCAAAAAGGATGGCGACGTTTATCCAGCTAAGGCTAAGGTCCGTGGTGGAAAAATACCTATTTTATGGGCAATCTTTACGCCAACGATCGTTATCGGACACAGATGCCGATCCCGTCGCGCCATGGAAAGCAACCACGAAACAAACGACAGAAAAATATTCTCGCTCTCCCAGGTCACCCGCAGTATCCAGCGGACGCTGGGTGAACGGTATCGATCTGCCTTCTGGGTTAAAGCGGAGATGATCAAACTCCATCGCTATCCTCATTCCGGCCATTGTTATCCTGAACTTGTCGAAAAGCGCAATGGCAAACTGGTCGCGCAAATGAAGGCAGTGCTGTGGCGCGACAACTTCGAGAGGATCAACAAACGATTCATGGAGGTAGTCGGCGAACCCTTAAAGGATGGGATCGCTGTGCTCTTTTGTGCCAGGATCACCTTTGATTCCGTGCACGGCCTAAGCCTGACCATCGAGGATGTCGACCCAGTGTTCTCCCTGGGTGAACTGGAGCGTGAAAAGCAGGAATGCATTCGAAAGCTCAGGGAAGAGGGGATATTCGACAAAAATCGTCAGCTAAAGCTCGCCCTGCTCCCCAAGCGGATCGCCGTGATTTCGGTGGAGACGAGCAAGGGCTACGCTGATTTTGTGAAGGTCATTCAAAGCAATTCCTGGGGATACCGCTTCGTGCACCGGCTGTTTCCATCGCTGCTACAAGGCGACCGCGCGGTAGAGTCAATACGCGCCCAGCTACGAAACATACACAGGGCGGCGCAGGAGTATGATGTAGTGGCAATCATTCGCGGTGGTGGCGGAGACACCGGATTGTCGTGCTTTAACGACTATACCCTGGCGCGCGACATTACATGTTTTCCACTCCCGGTCATTACGGGGATCGGCCATGCCACCAATGAGACTGTGGTAGAAATGGTCGCATACCGGAATGCCATCACGCCCACCGACCTGGCAAATTTTCTGTTGCTTAAGGTTCACGACTTCGCCGTTCCTCTCGAACATGCGGAAGCAGTCGTCAAAGAATACGCGCGCCAGCTGCTTCGCGATGAGCAGAATAGTTTTGCCGAGACGGTGAAGCGGTTCAGGACGCTGAGTACGGCCATGCTCAACCACACGGAGGCGGAACTCGAGCGACAGGCTACGTACCTTATTCGCTGCGCACGACTTCCGATCGCTCAGGGACGGGAGCGCCAGCAAGAAGCTGTGCGGGCCTTATCGCGAAATGTGCAGGTGTTGTGTACTACGCACTCCTACGTGGTAACAGCATACACCGATGCTATGCGTAGGAATGTCCTTTCCCGGGTTCGCGAAGCCCGGATGCTGGCAGAACAGCTGACACAGAAACTCTCGTCGTCTTCGCTTCAGCGCTGGGAGCATGCCCGCCTGTCGCTTGCGCATCTGGAGCGCGCTGCAGCGGCACTGGACCCGGTGAATGTGCTGAAGCGAGGCTTCAGCATCACAAGACGCAACGGCAAAGCCCTGCAAAGCGCTGCAGATGTGCGGGACGGTGATATCCTTCATACGGAACTGTATGAGGGAACCATTGAAAGCGAGGTAAAATCCATCAAAAAAACTGACTCATGAACGACAACCCCGGATACACAGAAGCCTTCGAAGAACTGCAACTGATCGTCTCGCAGATTGAAGAAGGCGCCATTACTATCGACGAGCTTTCTGAAAAGGTAAAGCGCGCCGCAACCCTCATCCGCATCTGCAAAGCAAAGCTCAATGCAACAGAAGAGGATGTTAATCAGATATTGAAGGAATTGGACGGCAAGACCGAGTAAGGGTGGAAGCGACGTGTTTTTCTCAAGCCATTGAGTAAAACGGAGCCCGGTGCCTGAGCTTTTCGAAGGCCACTTATTCACCTATTCACCTATTCACTCATTCACTCATTCACTCATTACTCCTGTCTGTCCCGGCGGTAGTTCGATAATCGTCAAATTCCGAAATCGTATCGGCGCGCCTTCGGCTTCCAGGCAGAGGTAGCCTTTTCGTTGTGTAGCCTGGCTGATGCCGTTGACGAATTTTCCGTTTACAGAGAGCTTGATCACGCCATCGACGCAGACGACGTCATAGGTGTTCCATTCGCCGCGTCCTTTGCAGCGGTTTTCGACGGACTTGCTTCGCGTCCCCCGCGGGTTGTCGGGAACGGTTTCAACACCACCGACACCAAACAGCTCGCCGTGCACGTAGGCAATGGGCGGTGTGGTGCCATCCCTCTTATTGAGGTTTACCCAATCCAGTTCCAGCATTTGGACTTCAACGCCGTCCGGGAGCCGCGACTTCTCATCGGGTATCGCCTTGCTCCACACGAACACGCCCGAGTTGCCTCCGGGCTCGAGATGCATCCATTCTACATGAAGAATGAAGTTTTCGTATTGTTTCTCGCTGCGCATTACGCCAATGGGAAGGCCTGTGCTCAGTAGTTCATCTCCATCTACCTGCCAGGTATCATCAGCAGTGTTCACATTTACCCATCGGATAGGAGCAGATGCTCCTTCCTCAATCGACAATGCCGAGCCAAGTGGAATCTCCGTACCGAACTCAAGCGTATAATCCTGCGCATAGGCAATGGATGATATCATGAATAATAGGACTGACGTTCGGGTGAACCACATGGGACATAGGACGCATAGGGAATACATAGCTGTTGAATAGAATTGCTTGAAAACAAATGCTTTTTTGACCAAGAGACGCGCGGGTCGCACGTCTCTACCTTAACCGACTATCCGCAGCGATGTATGATAGTCCGTCTCTTCCTCGCTCTCAAACTCACACTCACACTCATTTCCTGGCCCACACTCCCTTACCCGGTATCGGCACGCCCGGTCCTTCCCACTGAAGGTCCCAGCTGAACTTATCGTGCGGAGGTCCTTCGGCCTTGTCGGAGTTGATCGCATCCTCCCAGGTAATCGTCTGACCGGTGTAGGCGGAATCTCTTCCCATAATAGCCATCATAGTACTGTTGGCCATCCATTCTCCATCGTTAACCGGACGACCTTTGCGGATTGAGGCAAACAGTTCGTCGTGTTCCGTCTGGTACATATCATTCTTTTCGCCGTTGTACGTCCAGTTGTCTTTTCCAGAAAGCTCCAGAACGTGTCTGCCCATAGTGATCCGTGCGAGTCCCTTGCTGCCGAACATTTCAATGGTGTTGCGATTGGTGCAATTGTTATGCTGCCGGCAGAAGTGGTAGCCGCGTGCACCGTTGGCATATTCGTATTCGATTGCGAAGTGATCGTAGATGTTTCCGAAGATGGGGTCGGTGCGCACTTGTCGTCCACCAGTGCCCGTAGCGCGAATCGGTACCTGGTCCCCCATAACCCAGCACATGAGGTCGATGCTGTGCACCGCCTGTTCGACGATGTGATCCCCTGAAAGCCAGTGATAGTAGTACCAGTTGCGCATCTGGTATTCCATGTCGGTCCACCCGGGCTGACGCGGAAACGACCACAGCTCGGTGCCGTAGCGCATGGTTGTGACTGCCATCAGTTCGCCTATTTCGCCGCCGCGGATTTTGTCGAACATAGCTCGGTTCCCGAAATCGTAGCGGTAACAGAAGCCGGAGACCACAGAAAGGTTTTTCTCTTTCGCTTTCCGCGCTGCGGCAAGCACTTTTCGTACACCGGGGGCATCCACCGCGACCGGTTTTTCGCAAAACACATGCTTGCCTGCGTCCACCGCGGCCATCATGTGTTCGGGTCTGAATCCAGGCGGCGTGGCCAGCAGCACTACGTCTACGCCCGAGTCGATAACTTTCCGGTAAGCGTCAAAGCCCACAAACCGGTGGTCTCTGCCAACTTTCAACTTTTCAGTAGGAACTTCTTCGGCTAGCGCCTTGAGCGATTGTTCCAGCCGGTCGGCAAATACATCGCCCATTGCCGTAAGGACAACGTCGGGGTCTGCCCGCAGCGCCTGCGCAGCCGCTCCCGTGCCGCGTCCGCCACAGCCGATTAGGCCTACCTTGAGCGTATTGGAAGATCCCGCGGCCATGGCCCCTACGATGCCCATGTTGTAGGCCAGTGTTCCTCCGATCACCGCGGCGCCAGTCGATTTAAGAAAGGTTCTTCGCCGGGTTGTGCCGGCCTTTTTCACATTGTCCGTCATACGTCTGGGATTATGCCATAAGTTAGTCAGAATTGGAACATTCCCGCCGAAGGGCCGTATGAATTGGCACGGGAATCCGCGCCAGACTTGCAATGCATGGCCAAGTTCTCGTAAATTCGCAGTTCTCATCACGCATATTCAGCCCGTTTCACGGTTTGAGGCATAGGAGGGACTAAAGGGATAGCTGCATGCACATACAAATAATGGATACTACCCTGCGGGACGGGGAACAGACGTCGGGCGTATCATACTCTCCCACGGAAAAGTTGAACATTGCCAAAATGTTGCTGGAGGAGGTCCAGGTAGACCGCATTGAAATTGCTTCAGCACGAATTTCCGATGGCGAATTTGAAGCAGCAACCAAGATTCTGCGCTGGGGCGCCGAAAACGGGCATCTCGACCGCATTGAAATCCTCGGTTTTGTGGACGAAAACCGGTCGCTGGACTGGATCCACAAGGCTGGAGGAAGGGTCATGAATTTGCTCTGTAAGGGCTCCCTCAAGCATTTGGAGGGACAACTCAGAAAATCACCCGAACAGCATATCGCCGATATCCGCAAGTCAATCGCCTATGCCAGCAAGCTCGGTATTAAGGTCAACGTGTATTTCGAGGACTGGTCGAACGGCATGCGCCATTCTCCTGAGTACGTATTTCAGTTGATGGATGCGCTGAAAGATGAGAACATCGTCAGGTTCATGCTGCCTGACACGTTGGGCGTGCTCAATCCCGACGAGGCGTACCGGTTTGTAAAGCAGATGGTAGAAAAGTATCCTGGCAAGGGTTTCGATCTGCACACGCACAACGACTACGACCTCGCAGTTGCAAATTGCTTTGCAGGGGTTAAGGGCGGCGCCACGGGACTTCACGTAACGGTGAACGGCCTCGGCGAGCGCGCCGGCAACGCACCGTTGTCCAGCGTAGTGGCTATGCTCAAGGACCATCTCAACGCAGCGTTTTCAATAGATGAAACGAAGCTGTACAGCGTTAGCAAACTCGTTGAGGTTTTCTCCGGGATAGGGGTACCGAACAACAAACCTGTTATCGGTGAGAACGTCTTTACGCAGACCTGCGGCGTACATGCCGACGGCGATAGCAAGGCCAACCTGTATCAGAACGATTTGATTCCGGAGCGATTTGGCAGAACGAGGAAGTATGCGTTGGGGAAGACTTCGGGCAACGCGAGCATCAGGAAAAATCTTGAAGAGCTCGGCATCGAGCTTGATCCGGAAGCGTTGAAAAAGGTTACTCAGCGCGTGGTCGAGTTGGGCGATAAGAAAGAAAACATCACAACGGAAGATCTTCCCTATATCATCTCAGATGTTCTCGGACGTGAGTTGATACACGAAAAGATCCGGATCAGAAATTATTCCAGCCATGTTTACAACCTTAAGCCGGTAGCGACGCTGAGCATCGAGATCGATGGGCAAGTGTATGAGGCTACTTCGACCGGCGACGGACAGTACGATGCATTCATGCAGGCAGTGAAGTCGATCTATGATCGGCTGGGAAAGAGACTTCCTCAACTCGTCGACTACAAGATATCCATTCCGCCCGGAGGTCGCACGGACGCTTTCGTCGAGACCATCATCACCTGGGAGATGGATGACCGCCAGTTTAAGACGCGCGGCTTTGAAGCCGACCAACAAGCCGCGGCGATAACTGCTACGCTGAAGATGCTCAATCTGATGGAAGGCAAAATGAACGGCGCAGCAGTGCCGCCGGGAGCATTTAGCCGGTCGGACGGGGCGACTACTACACAATCCCTAGGTATTTCCCGGACATAACGTTCCGTTCCTTCCAGGCAGATAGTGACATTCAACGGACGCAGATCACTGCGCCATAAACTCCCTTTGCCTGTAACGAACCGGGTTCTTCTGAATCTAACCCTTAATTCTACGGACCGCGAGCTGCGCACTCGCAGGTCCGGATGCTAAGGTTATGCTATTGACGAAGGAATCCCCGGTCAACACGCGACGGAATGGGCAAGCCCATACTGGCGATAGCGCACGCTTACATTTCGACACAATCGTCATTGGCGGGGGACAAGCCGGGCTATCTGTGGGATATCATCTCGCACGTCGCGGCCTCGACTTTATCATCCTGGAGGCAAATGAGCGCATAGGCGACTCCTGGCGCAACCGATGGAAATCACTACGCTTGTTTACGCCAGCAGCGTTTGACGGCCTCGATGGAACTCCCTTTCCCGCCGAACCGCACTACTTTCCTACACGGGATGAAATGGCCGACTATCTCGAACGCTACGCGAAAATCCACGCGCTACCGGTACTATGCGGGACACGCGTCGACGCGCTACGAAGAGGTGACCGCGGTCTCTTCGAAGTGTGCTCCGGCGCCCGGACCTTCACCGCCGACCACGTCGTCGTGGCGATGTCTGACTATCAAAAACCAAAGATACCTTCGTTTGCCCGGGACATCCGCCGCGACATTGTACAACTTCATTCGTACGATTACCGCGGTCCGGAGCAGTTAGCGCCGGGACCTGTTCTCGTGGTGGGAGCCGGTAACTCCGGCGCTGACATCGCGCTGGAGTTGTCGCGTAGCCACAGCGTCTTTCTTTCCGGTCGCAATACCGGGCACGTTCCCTTCCGTATCGCAGGCTGGGCGTCGCGCGTGTTCCTGTGTCGCTTTATTCTAAAATTCCTTTTTCACCGGCTGTTTGCTGTCAACAACATTATCGGCAGGATCGTGAGATCCCGTTCGTTGGATAAGGGCGGTCCGCTTATCCGCGTGCTTCCCCGTGACCTCGCTGCGGCCGGCGTAACACGCTTGCCACGCGTAAAAGGTGTGGAGAATGGCCTGCCGGTGCTGGACGACGGTCGGATTATGGACGTGCGCAATATTGTTTGGTGTACTGGGCTGCACGGCGACTTTTCCTGGATCAAGTTGCCCATTATGAACAATGGACGACCCCATCACGATAAAGGGGAGGTACACAACGTGCCGGGACTATTCTTTTGTGGACTTCATTACCTGTATTCGATGTCTTCCGTGATGGTTCACGGCGTCGGACGCGATGCTAACCGGGTGGCTGCCGCCATAGAACGCAGGTCCACCTATGCCGCGCATTCCTGAAAACATTACCTTGCGGTAACCTTTTTCCTACCGCGACATGCGTACATTTCACCTTATAGCTTGGGCAGTCGCTTTGCTCCTGCCGGCCCTCACACTGGCGCAGCCGGAAACCACGTCACCTTATCAGGACCTGTCGCATCACAGCCGTGTATTCAATAGGGACAAATTCTATCGCCTGTATCTGCCCACGGAATATCATAATGGTCAGGAGCGCTATCCGGTCATTTACTTTTTTCACGGATGGGGCGGACGGCACTACATGGATCCAAGCGCCAAGCTGGAGTATGAGATGATCAAGACGCTGGTCGACAAGTACCGCGTTATTCTTGTCATGTGGGATGGTAATTACGAAGAAAGCCAGCCCCGTCCGTATAACATGGGTAACCACGAGAACATCACCTCCGATATCCAGATGAAGGATTACTTCCTGGAGTTGGTCGCGCATGTCGATTCCACCTATCGTACGCTCACTGACCGCAGTCACCGCGGGATAATCGGATTTAGTATGGGCGGACTCATGTCGTGGTTCATTGCCGGCAAGTATCCCGACAAAGTGTGCGCTGCGGTGAACATGACGGGAAGTCCGGAATTTTTCATCGGATATCCACACAACCACACGCTCTTACCACTTCGTTATGCCTTCAAGAATCTGAAAGACGTGAAGATCAGGTTACACAACAGTACGAACGGCGAACTCGTGTACCTGAATACCGAGGTCGATCGCGGCGCGCAATGGGAGGGAGGTCTTGCTTATTCGTATCAACAGTTTCGCGGTGGGCACCTCGTTGACGATCCGGGTGAGACAACCATCTTTGAGTCGGCCATGAAGTATGTTGTGGATGCGTTCAAGGATCCACTACCGAAATCAGATCGATGGTGGCACTTCGATTTTTATCCGGAGTTTGATGTTTGGGACTACCACGTGGAATCGAACAAATCAGAACCTGGTTTCGTTGCGCTGAAAAAAGTAGCTGACGCAGGATTCGGCATAGCAAGTCAGCGATGGCTTCCTGATGGCCCGCCGATTGAAGGTCTTACCGCAATAGTTACCACTGCGCCCGTTTACGAGCCCGATGTAAATTACGATGTCGTTACCTGGTCGGCGCCGTCCGGCAAGGTTGTGCAACGCAGGATGAAAGCGAGTCCCGAGGGACGTCTGCAGTTGGATCTTGCAGGAAATGTAGAGGTAGGAATTTTCCGGAGAGGTGATAAGCCCGACCTTATCGTGTCGGGCTATTCCCTTGAGGATGGGAGGCGTTATCTCCGCGCAGGAAAGACCCACACACTCACGCTCACGATTTTTAATCGCGGCGGATTGCCTTCGCGACGGACGACCGCAAAGGTGGAGCTCGTACCGCCCGATGACGCAAGCTTTGAAGTGGTAGGCAATACTGAAGCTACAGTGAACCTGGACAACAAGCGTATCTCACCCGTGACGTTCAATGTTAGAACAAACAAGGAAGCCCCGGCACACGGCGAACCCGCATGGATCAAAGTGGGGGTTAAGATGCACGGGCCGGATGTGATCGACGATGAGGTCGTCCTTCCGGTTTTCTTTGATGTTCCGACGCTTGACGACGTGCAGGTGGACGACGGAAGGGCCATACGGGATAAGGCGTACGGCAAAGGCAACGGCGACGGCATTGCATCTCCCGGCGAACATGTGTTGCTGTATACCGGTGAGCATCGGCTTCGGTTGTATACTGACGACCCGTACGTAGAATTGCTGGCCGAGCGCGTTGTCGATGAAGTTGTACCATCGCGATGGCCGGATGGCTTTACGCTAAGCTCAGTGGTCAAGATTGCGGATGATTGCCCAGATGGGCATGTGATCCGGTTTTTGGCCAGCTACGACACAAAAGTTTTCGAGACCATGGAAAGAAAGGTTACATGGCATGCGGTGTCGCTGACGGTGAAAAAGTAAGAAGCCTTGGCGTGCTAGTGGATAATTACTACTTTCAACATCCAAATCCTCCTGCTATGAGACTATTCGTGTGTTCCCTGTGTGTTGCGTTATCTATCGCGCCCGTGTTGAGCCAGGACGACGGCTGGATCAGCCTTTTTGACGGAAAGACATTGAACGGATGGAAGGTGAGTGAGAACCCACAAACCTTCACGGTCGTCGATAACATGTTGGTGGCGCATGGTCCCCGGGCACACCTGTTCTACGATGGCGAAGTAGGGAATCATCACTTCACAGATTTTGAATGGAAAGCCGACGTGATGACGACGCCCGGTTCGAATTCCGGAATGTACATCCATACCGCATTCCTGCAGGAAGGATGGCCGGACAAGGGTATTGAGATACAGGTAAATAACTCGCACACCGACTGGCGCCGAACCGGCAGTGTATATGGAGTGAAAGACCTGCGTGAGCCTCCCGCAAAAGACAATGAATGGTTTACACAGCACATCATTGTCAAGGGCAACAAGATCACAGTTAAGGTGAATGGGAAGACCATCAATGAGTATACCGACACAGAAGGAAAACTTAAAGGAGGCACCATTGCGATACAGGGCCACGACCCCAATAGCAAAGTGTACTACAAAAATATTATGGTCCGGTTGGGCCGTTAATCGGCGATGATCGCAAACTATCGGCCCTGGCTTTTACCAGTCGCGCGTCCTTTTTTCAGTGTGATGTTTGGGATTCTGATTTCCCTTGCATCGTGTTCTTCCGGCAGCCAGTCGGATGAGGACGAGATCGCTACGGACTCCGCTTCCATTGCACGCGGACGCCAACTTTTCGATCGCGACTGCGGTTCGTGTCACAATTTTCGGCAGGATGGTATAGGCCCCCACCTCGCTGGCGTGACAGGGGAGGTATCGGCGGATTGGCTTCGCGCTTTCATACGCAATCCGGCTCAGGTAATTCATTCCGGCGATGACCGTGCGGAGGTGCTGTTCGCCTCGTACAAGACGATCATGCCGGCTTTCGCGCAGTACACGGACGAGGACCTCGACCATATCATCGCTTTTCTGAATACGCGGAAGGAACAAGCTGCGCGGCGGAGGCCTAAACATCCGGACGCGCTCGTGGATCCAATACCGGAAAAGATTCCTATGTCCGACCTGGTGGTTGGCCTTCGCCCGATCGCTGAGATTCCGCCATCTGCCGATCCGCCATTGCGCACGCGTATCGCCAAGCTGGACTACAGGCCGGACACGAAAGAGTTATTTGTGCTCGACCTGCGTGGGCGGCTTTACCGCCTTGGCAAGGACAGCCCGGAACTATACATGGACATCGCGGCGCTTCGGCCTGCTTTTATTAACACGCCAGGTCTTGCTACCGGCTTTGGAAGCTTCGCGTTCCATCCGGAATTCAAGAGGAACGGACTTCTATACACGACCCATACCGAGGGAGCAGGTTCGGCACCGGCAGATTTCGGCTACGCCGACTCCATTAAGGTGCTGTTGCAGTGGGTGCTCACCGAATGGAAGACAAGCGATCCAACGGCCGTTCCATTTCAAGGGGAGGGTCGGGAACTGCTTCGCGTCAACATGGTGCATTCCTTTCACGGGGTCCAGGAGATCACATTCAATCCACTCGCAAAACCCGGCGATGAGGATTACGGCCTTTTGTATATAGGCATAGGGGATGGCGCCAGTGTAGAGTTTGGCTATCCGGAACTGGTGCATTCCCCCGCGATGATATGGGGTAGCATTATCCGCATTGACCCGGCAGGCGACAACAGCAACAACGGCAAGTACGGGATCCCGGCCACGAATCCTTTTGTGGATGAGGAGGATGCCCACGGTGAGATTTACGCGTACGGGTTTCGGAATCCTCATCGTATCAGCTGGACAAAAGAAGGGGAAATCCTGGTCAGCAACATCGGCCATCATAACATTGAGTCACTCAACCTCATTCTTCCTGGTCATGATTACGGATGGCCTATTCGTGAGGGGACGTTCGTCATGAATTCGCGTGAGAGTATGGCCGAAGTTTTCGCCTTACCTGCGGATGATGCGTCCTATGGTGTTACGTACCCTGTCGCACAGTACGACCACGACGAAGGGAGCGCTATCTCCGGCGGTTATGAGTATTGGGGAAAGGAAGTGCCGGCTCTGGACGGCAAGTACATCTTTGGCGACATCGTCTCCGGAAGGCTGTTCTATGTCGAGATGAAAGACATTAGAGTGGGTAATCTGGCCACAAAAAGAGAGTTTCG
>JAJJPK010000216.1:0-9519 GCA_032907565.1 Cyclobacteriaceae bacterium
CAGCATCTATGAGTGTATGGTGGACGGGATTCAGTCGAAAGACGCTGTGGTGCCAAACGCCGACATCAAGTACCTGGACATCATCCCCTCTCACATCGATCTCGTCGGTGCGGAAGTTGAAATGGTGTCCGTCGCGAACCGTGAGGAAAAGATGCGCGATGCGCTTAGCCAGGTACGCAACGACTATGATTACATTATCATCGACTGCTCCCCTTCCCTGGGTTTGATTACGATCAATGCGCTGACGGCCGCAGATTCCGTTATCATACCGGTGCAATGTGAGTACTTCGCCCTCGAAGGGCTGGGTAAGCTGTTGAACACGATTAAGATCATCCAGACACGGCTCAATCCGAAGCTGGAAATCGAAGGGATACTGCTTACCTTGTATGATTCCCGCACGAGTCTGAGCAATCAGGTCGTTGAGGAAGTACGAACCCATTTCAAACAAATGACATTCAACACGATCATCCCCAGGAACGTCAAGCTCAGCGAGGCGCCCAGTTTCGGACTCCCGGTCATTGTGCATGACGCGGACAGCAAGGGCGCCATCAGCTACCTGAACCTGGCACATGAAGTGTTGAACAAAAACGAAACGAAATGAGCAAGAAGAAAGCATTGGGCCGGGGACTGAACGCCTTGTTGAGCGACAGCAGCGGCCATACGGAACGGCTGGAGGTAGACTTCACCGCGCCACCACGGCCTACGCACACGAGCCACACGCTTCCTGAGATCCCCATCGACCAGATCGAAGCGAATCCATTTCAACCCCGCTCGCACTTCGACGAGCAGGCGCTGGAGGAGCTTGCCTCGTCGATAAAGGTGCATGGCGTAATTCAACCGATCACGGTAAGACGCCTGGCCCATGAGAAGTACCAGCTGATCGCCGGCGAACGACGTTTCCAGGCGTCGCGGTTGGCCGGTCTGAAAACCATTCCCGCGTATGTGCGGTCGGCCGACGATCAGCAAATGCTGGAAATGGCGCTCATCGAAAACATCCAGCGCGAAAACCTGAACGCCATCGAAATCGCGCTCAGCTACCAGCGGCTGGTCACGGAGTGTAATCTCAAGCAGGAAGAACTCGGCGAACGCGTGGGCAAGAACCGGGCGACGGTTACCAACTATCTTCGACTGCTGAAGCTGCCTCCCGATATACAGATCGCGGTTCGCGACAACCGGATTTCTATGGGGCACGCCCGTGCGATCATTAACGTAGATACGCCTGAAAACCAGTTGTACATTTTCAACCGTATTCTCAAGGAGGACTTGTCTGTCCGGAAGGTGGAGGAGCTCGTGCGCCAGTTGGCTGGAGGCAGAAATGCAAAGAAGGCGGCGGAAAAACCCCTTGAGGCGGCAACGGAGCGTGAGATCAGTCGCCTCCAGTCCCAACTTTCTTCTCACTTTGGCACTCGTGTTGTTGTGAAAAGTGACGGCAGGAAGGGCGACATCCGCATACCTTTCCTGTCAGTCGAAGACCTGAACCGCATACTCGATATTCTAAAAATCGGATGAGATTCCGACTCCTGTTCGCGACGCTGATCCTGGCCTCTCCCCTCTGGGCCCAGCAAGACTCCATCCGCGTGGTGCAGCCAGACAAGACGAGCGACCTCTCCGACACCGTGCTCATCCAATCGTATGCTAAGCGGTTTAATCCCACGCGCGCCTCATTCCTGGCCGCGGTGCTGCCCGGAGCAGGACAGATCTACAACAAAAAATACTGGAAGCTTCCGCTCGTATACGGTGGATTTGGCGCCATCGGCTATGGTTTGAATTTTTACCAGAACCTGTACCAGGATTACAAGAGGCAGCTGTTTTATATCCTTGAGAACGATACCGACAAAAGCCAGGAAGGCTATACCGAAGATCAGCTGCGACCTGCGATCGAACAGGCGCGGCACGAACGCGATTTCATGATCATCCTCATGGCCGGGATGTACATACTGCAGATCATCGACGCCCACGTCGATGCGCATCTCAAAGAATTCGAAGTCAATCCCAACCTTCAGGTACGAATGCAGCCCATGATTCGCCACGATTTGCTGGTCGGCCGGCAGGCGGGCTTTTCGTTGACATTGCGATTTTGACCTTAGAAAAAAGTTTGCCTTATTACCAATCCCAATCCGGACGTTACCGCATGAACCTACTCCTTGTTGGATATGGAAAAATGGGCAAGATTGTCGAGCAAATGGCGCTCCGGCGAGGCCATACAATAGCCGGACGCATTGATGTCGACAACAGCGATGAGCTCGACCAGGCAACGGCTGATGTAGCCATAGAGTTTTCCCATCCCAACGCTGCGTTCGACAACGTAAGGCGTTGCATCGAGCGCGGCATCCCTGTCGTGTGCGGCACTACCGGATGGCTGTCGCGCATGGGCGAGATTGAAAAGCTCGTATCGGAAAAGGACGGCACCTTTTTCTATGCTTCGAACTTTAGCCTCGGCGTTAATATTTTTTTCAAAGTCAATGAGTATCTCGCACGGATCATGAACAGCTTCCCGGAGTACGAGATCAGCCTGGACGAAATTCATCACTCCGAAAAAAAAGACGCCCCAAGCGGTACGGCCATAACCCTCGCCGAGGGCATTCTTCGGAACGTAACGCGTAAAAAGAAGTGGATTTCCGGAGCAGGCAGCAACGCCGACGATATTGCCATCACTTCCTTCCGCATCGACCAGATTCCCGGAACCCACGTAGTGAAATACGCATCACGCATCGACGACATTGAAATCAAGCATACAGCACATTCCCGCGAAGGCTTTGCGCTGGGCGCCGTTATGGTTGCAGAATGGATACTGGGCAAACGGGGATGCCTTACAATGGATGAATTCCTCAAATTCTAGCCCCGTTATGCAATTGACCCCTCGATACGCCCGAATTTTATCGTTATTTGCAGGGTTTTCGTAGCACCAACCCGAATACTATGCATTGGAAGTTCTGGAAAAAGAAGGAAAACAACGCCGACGAGGAGAAAAAACCAAAATCGAAACTCCGGGAATGGACCGACGCCATCCTGTTCGCTGTGGTGGCCGCAACGCTGATCCGATGGCTGATCATGGAAGCGTACACCATTCCAACACCGTCTATGGAGAATTCCCTCCTGGTAGGCGACTTCCTTTTCGTAAGCAAATTCCACTACGGCACGCGAACAACCACCACGCCGCTTCAAATCCCACTCACCCACCAAAAGATCTGGTTTACGAACATTCCTTCTTATCTCGATTGGATTAAACTTCCCCAATACCGCCTTCCGGGCATCACGCATGTGAAGCGCAACGACGTAGTTGTCTTCAATGTGCCACCACTCGAACTTAACGACTACATTGATTATCCTGTCGACCTCAAAACGAACTACATCAAGCGGTGTGTCGCCATCCCTGGTGATACCCTGGAGATTGTCGACCGGCAGGTGTACATCAACGGAGAGGTTGGCGAGAACCCTCCCCTTATGCAGTTTAGTTACCGCATCAGCGCCAATAGCCCGATAAACGAAAGGGTTCTCGAAAAGTACGAGATCAACGAGGCGCATATCATAGGACGTGAGAACGGGCAAGTCGTCTATCAGATGCAGCTGCGTCCTGAAGTCGCCGATGAACTCGAATCATTGCCCTTCATTCAATCCGTCGAAGTGGCGACCATGAACGCCTTTGGAAGAATGGAGCCACGTACGGAAGGTATAGCCGAACCCAACATCTTCCCCAACGCCGAGCGATTCCCCTGGAACGGCGACTTCTACGGACCACTGGTTATCCCTGCAAAAGGCATGACCATTACAATCAACGATTCCACCCTCGCGCTCTACGGCAGCACAATACGCGACTACGACCACAACGAAGATGTGCGAATAGAAGGCGATCAGCTGATCATCGATGGACGGGAAGTAACAGAATACACTTTCAAGCAGAATTACTATTTCATGATGGGCGACAACCGCCACAATTCCCTTGACTCCCGTTACTGGGGATTCGTACCCGAAGACCACATCGTAGGAAAAGCGTTCTTCATCTGGCTCTCCATTGACAGAAACGCCGGTTTCTTTAATAAGATCAGGTGGAGCAGGTTTTTTAGGTTGATCGAGTGACGTGTTGGAGTGTTGAAGTGTTGAAGTTGCGTGCCCCAACGTTTGGTCGAAAACCGAACGAGCACGTTTGCTTGTGCAGTCTTTGGATTGTTCTTTGTAGCTCGGCTCGAGGCGTAAGACTTCAACACTCCAACACTTGAGCACTCCAACACTTCCTTCACCAATCAATCTCCGGTAATCCCTTCCTCCTCAGGTACTCATTCGTCTTGCTGAAGTGGCGACAGCCGAAGAAGCCGCGGTCGGCAGAGAATGGCGAAGGGTGCGGCGCGGTGAGGACACAGTGCTTGTTTCTGTCGATGAGGTTGCCCTTTCGCTGAGCGTAAGCCCCCCAAAGCAGGAAGACGATGTTCTCCTTTTCTTCGGAGATGACGCGAATAACCTGGTCGGTAAATTCTTCCCACCCCCGGTTCTGGTGTGACCCCGGACTTGAAGCGCGAACTGTAAGCGTGGCGTTGAGAAGCAACACACCCTGGCGGGCCCACCGGGTGAGGTCGCCGGACTTAGGCATCGGCTTGCCCAGGTCCCTGCTGATCTCTGTGAAGATATTTACGAGTGACCTGGGGATGGGAATCCCATCGCGTACGGAGAAGCACAAGCCATTCGCCTGGCCCGCCCCATGGTAAGGGTCCTGACCGATGATCACCACCCGGACCTGGTCAAAATCGCAATGATCGAAAGCGTTGAAAATTTCCCGCCCCGGGGGGTACACCGTACAAGTGGCGTACTCTTTGCGTACAAACTCCGTCAGGGCCCGGAAGTATTCTTTGTTGAATTCATCATTCAGCCGTCGCTTCCAGCCCGGCGCAATTCTTACGTTCATAGGCGCTCGTATGCAATGGATAAAATGCCGCGTTTTTACGGGAATTCCGGGGAATTTTCCTTCGAAACAGCCCGCCGGCCGGACAAAAAAAGGGATTTCCGCGGGATTGGCAACCAAAGCCTGCTCCGGGTTTCCAAATTCAAAAAAATTAATATTTTTGGTCGTATGGTAACGGAAATAACGCAGGGGATTAAGGTGAGTGTGGAGACGGAATACCAACCATCGTATTCCAGTCCTAGCCAGTATCATTATGTATTCACCTATCGGATTACGATAGAAAATCAAAGCGAATACACCATCCAGTTGCTAAGGCGACACTGGCTTATCTCCGACGCCGGGTTTTCCAGGCGGGAAGTGGAAGGCGACGGCGTCGTCGGCCAGCAGCCTGTTCTGGAGCCAGGTCAAACCCATCAATACGTGTCCGGCTGCAATCTCAAATCGGGCATCGGGAAGATGGTCGGGACCTACCTCATGGAACGCATCGTCGATGGGATGAAGCTGAAGGTGAACATTCCTGAATTCACGATGGTCGCTCCTATGCGACTTAACTAAGTGCAGCGACTGCACCGTTACCGTGCCTATCTTTCGTACTGGCTTAATGCGATAGACGAGCACTCCCTCCACGCTCCGTTTCTTTTCCGATTTGTAACCGACGTCGTCCGCGCCCGTCCGGTCTTTGACGACAAGGTCGAACAATTGCGCACGCGCCTGTTGCACGATGATCGAGAGATCGAAATACGCGACCTCGGGAGTGGTGCAAACTCCTACCCTGCCGTACGCCGCATATCAGCGGTAGCACGAAGAAGCCTCACACCAGGACACTTTTCCTCGTTGTACCAACGCATGATAGAGCACTACCGGTGTCGCACTATCGTGGAGTTGGGTACCTCGCTGGGTGTAAATACACTGTACCTGGCACGGGCCGCAGGAACGTCAGTTTACACATTTGAGGGTGCGCCTTCACTTGCCGGGTTGGCGCGTGAACATTTCGATGAGGCACGTCAGCAGAACATTTGCCTTATTGAAGGCGACATCGATATCACGCTACCCGAATTTGTGAAGAGGGAGATAAAGGCTGATTGGGTGCTCATCGACGCGAATCATACGGAGGTTGCCACGGTGCGATATTTCAACCTTTTGCTGAAAATCCTACACGATGACAGCATTGTGGTGGTCGACGACATCCACCAGTCGCGGGGCATGGAATCCGCCTGGCGGCAATTGCAGGGGCACAACCGGGTTCGCTCCACGGCAGACTTGTATCGTTGTGGAATCGCATTTTTTTCTCCATTACTGAACAAACAACACGTCGTGCTGAGGATGTAACAATTGAATTACCAAACAATAAGCCCTAATTTAGCACTGATTTTTTACCCGATTTACCATGACTGAACCTACTCCCTCCGGCCCGAGCAATGCGCCGCAAAAGAAGAGCAATAAGACACCACTCATCATTACGGCGATGGCCATAGTGATCATTTTTCAGGGGGTCAAGATCTATTTGGACTCTCGTGAGAAAGCCGATCTGCGTGTAGAGAACACGACGATCGAGAAAGAATACGCCACTACGCTCCAACGCCTGGAAGAGCTGAGCGCGGAACTGGACGAACGCATTGCTGAGATCGAGAAACTCGGTGGCGATGTAAGCGAACTCCAGAAAGCAAAAGAAGAGATTGAGGTCGAACTCAGCAGGCAACAGCGCGCAAACGGACGGGTCATCGCCGAGTTGAAAGATCGCGTGGAAGGATATGAGTTGTTGCTGAAGAACAAGGACGAAGAGATTGCACGCCTGCAGGCGGTCAATCAGGAACTGTTGACGGAAAACGTGAGCCTTAAGACGGAAAAGAATCAGCTCGGCGATTCGATCGGGCGGCTCAGTCAAACCCGCGACGAGTTGCAAAGCAAGGTAGACCGGGCGTCACAGCTCAAGGTTGAGAATTTTCGGATCGTGGCAGTTAACGACCGTGGCCGCGAGCGCGAGTCGCCCTTCCGGGCCCGGCAGGTACAGCAGCTGAAGGTAGAATTCAATATCGCCGAAAACGACGTCGCGCCCATCGAGGGAAAGAAGATCATGATCCGTATTGTGGACCAGGACGGGAATGTGATCTTCGACGTAGCGCGCGGTTCGGGCACCTTCATGTATAACGGCAAGGAAGAATTCTACACGGCCAGCCAGGACATCCTCTTCGACAATTCCCGCCAGCGCCTGACCTTCCTCTACGACAAAGGCTCCGAATATGCCCCTGGAACGTATGATTTGGAGGTTTATACGGAGGATTATTTGATGGGAAAAGGGCAGTTTGTTGTGAAATAGGCAGTTTTCCCCTACATTTGCCCCTCAAAATTTCACTTAACGAACACACATGAAGAATTACGAGACGGTATTCATTTTAAATCCCGTTTTGTCTGAAGATCAGATGAAGGATACTGTCGATAAGTTCGTGAACGTGTTGAAAAAGGCCAATGCCGAGGTGATCAACCTGGAGCAATGGGGTCTGAGGAAGCTGGCGTATCCGATCCAGCACAAATCGACCGGTTTCTACATCTTCATCGAATTTAACGCGGATCCAGGGGTAGTTGACACGTTGGAAACGGAGTTCCGGCGCGACGAATCGGTTATGCGGTTTTTGACCACAGTGCTGGACAAGCATGCGGTGGCCTACAACGAGCGCCGGCGCAAAGGCGAGTTCAACAAGAACAAGGAAGGAAAAAAAGCAACACGTAAAGCTGAGGAGGAGCCCGCACGATGACACTGATGAACGAACCCATCAAGCGCGCAGAGGTTAAGCCTAAGTACTGCCGCTTCAAGAAGAATGGAATCAAGTACATTGACTATAAGGATCCCGACTTCCTGCTGAAGTTTGTCAACGAGCAGGGCAAGATCCTTCCCCGCCGACTGACCGGCACGAGTCTCAAGTTTCAGAAGAAAGTTGCCAGGGCAATCAAACGTGCGCGTCACCTCGCGTTGCTGCCCTATACTGGCGACTCACTGAAGTAATCTTAACGTTATTGCAATGGAAGTAATTTTGAAACAAGACGTTCAGGGGCTCGGCTATAAGAACGACATTGTAAAGGTACGCCCTGGATACGGCAGGAACTACCTCATCCCTAACGGCATCGCCTTGCTGGCCAACGCTGCCAACAAGAAGATGATCGAAGAAAATATCCGTCAGGCCGCACATAAGGCCGAAAAGATCAAGCAAGACGCTCTGGATCTCGCAAACCGCATCGGCGAACTTACCATCGACGTCGGCACGAAGGCCGGAGAATCAGGCAAGATTTTCGGAGCCATCACAGCCCTGCAGATCGCAGATGCCCTGAAGACAAAAGGATTTGAAATCGACCGCCGCAAGGTCATCTTCCGTGAAGTTCCAAAAGAACTCGGTACGTACACGGTCGTTCTTGACCTTCATAAGGAGGTGAAGCACGAGATTAAGATCAATGTAATTGCCGAGTAGGGCCAAGAAACCCTTCAATTCTTCCTCACTCGTCTCTTAATGCATTCACGGGATTCTCCCCGGCGGCGCGGCGGGATTGGAGACCGACCATGAGCATGGCCATGGTAAAGACTACAACGCCCGCGGCGATGAAAATCCAGGGCGACAGCTGAATGCGGTGCGAATAGTCTTCGAGAAAGGTATTCATGAGGTACCATGCGATCGGACTTGCGATGACGAATCCAAGGATTACGAGCGCACCGAAGTCGGACGAAAGCTTCACCACGATGCTGTGCAAGGACGCTCCGAGTACTCTTCGGATACCCACTTCTTTCCTGCGAAGCCGAATGGAGTAGGCTGCCATGCTGAAGAGTCCCATACCCGCAATGACAATGGCGATGCCGGCAAATGTCGATGACGTCGCGCCCAGGCGTTCCTGCTCCTTGTAAAGTGCATCGAATGCCTCGTCGACAAATTTGTATTTGAACGGTTCGTAGGGATCAAGTGCATGCCATTTTTTCTCCAGGATCGCCAGGCCCTCGGCGACACGGTCGGGATGAAAGCGTACGGCAAGCACACCGGTCAACTCGGGGTTATAAAAGTGCACCATGGGTTGGATCTCTTCCTTCAATGACTGATAGTAATAATCCTCCACGACGCCTATAACCTGGAACGGTTCACCCTGGCCGCCCGGCTTAATTGCTTTGTTGTTGATGTCAGTCCAGCCATACGCCCGCATCGCGGCCTGATTGACGATGACGGACTTCTTGTCGCTCTCGATTTCTTTCGAAAAGTTTCTCCCTTCAACAAAGTTCATCTGGAACGTGTTGAAGAACTGATCATCAACGGTTATTTGTCGCAGCGAGACTGTCTTTGACCCTGTTGAATCAGTATACTCGAACCCATTGTAATTATGCCAGTAGTAGCCTGGCACGCCTTGAGCCGATGCCGCCGACTCAATGGCGCTTTCCTTGACTAACTCCTCTTTAAGGCGGATAATGTCGCGGGTAGCCTTTTCGGGGTCTTTGAACAACTCTGCCCATGATTCGACGCTCAAAACGTTGCTTCCATTGAAGTTCAGGTCCTGGTGTCTCATAAACTGAACCTGGCTCCATATTACTGCAGTGCCTACAATGAGCAATATCGACGACGCGAACTGAAGTACCACGAGCCCCTTACGCAGAT
>JAJJPK010000217.1:0-35083 GCA_032907565.1 Cyclobacteriaceae bacterium
GATCAGAATGAAACGGTTGATCCCGTTGGCGATCATTCCATCGATAACGTTCCGCTTCAGATGCATGATGTCGTTATTGATGGCGTCGTTCCATTCGCCGATGAACTCGATTATCGCATAGCCCGTAATATAGTCGGCGAAGAGAACTTTGATGTAGAGTGTCTCCGATCCCATAAAATCCCAGGCGGGATCGATGTAGTATCCGTAGATAGTTTCGGAGTATTGGTCGTAGTTGTATTCCTTGCCAAAGAAAGGAGACCGCTCATCCTTTGCCGGGTCGTAGTAGCCCAACCAGTTGTAATATGGCTCAATGTCGTGCATGGCCGAGCCTGCTCTCCACCGCCAGCCGAACCGACCCGAACTCTTTCAGCAGGCGTGCTGCTTCCAGGTGATCGACGCCCAGTTCGTTCATAATCATGCGCGTGCCACGGTCAATCAGTTTGTTGTTGCTCAGCAGCATGTCAACCATCTTGTTGCCCTTGACCCTGCCCAACTTGACCATAACGGCTGTAGATATCATGTTTAGCACGAGCTTTTGTGCTGTGCCCGCCTTCATTCTCGTACTGCCCGTCACAAACTCGGGACCAACAACCACTTCGATAGGGTAGTCGGCGTGCTTAGCTAGCTCTGTACCTTCGTTGCAGGTAATGCACCCCGTAGTGATCCCATGTTCCCGGGCGATCCGGAGGCCACCGACAACGTAGGGTGTCTTCCCTGACGCGGCGATCCCAACCAATACATCATCCTTTCCGATATTGAACTCCTGCAGGTCCGCCCAGGCCTGGCTTTCATCATCTTCCGCGTGTTCCACCGCCCTTCGGATCGCAGAGTCGCCACCCGCAATGAGGCCGATCACCCGGCCGTGCGGCATCCCATAGGTGGGCGGAATTTCGGAGGCATCAACGATCCCCAGGCGTCCGCTCGTGCCAGCGCCGATGTAGAAAAGTCGCCCGCCTTCCTGCATCTTCGAAACAATCGCCTCCACCAGCGGCGTAATCTGCGGAATCGCCCGCTGCACCGCGGCAGGAACCGTCATGTCCTCCCGGTTGATGTTGACCAGGAGGTCGTGGATGCTCATGTCCTCCAGATGGTCGTAGTGCGACGAGGATTCTGTAGTCGATACCATAATATTATGGGATTGAATGCTGCCCGGTGCAAATATACGGCTAACAGAGCAAAGGGCCTGCTACCGTGGCCGGGTGGTGAGGTCGGGCTGGTGATAGAGCGTCAGTCCGGCAATGGGTCCTTCGAGGATATTCCGGACAGTGATCCCCTTGTCGTTTGCCACCTGCCGCAGGATATCGCTGAAGTAGAAAGCAATCGACCCGGTGAAGTGCACCGGGTAGTCGCGATAGTTCTCGTACTTCATAACGTTGTTCTCGTAAAACTCCTCGAAGCTGGAGTATACGAGCTTATAGCAATAGGGGTCGTCGAGGTGTTGAAAGACGAACCGGGTAAAGCTTGCCAGAAACGCGCTGGGTTTTTCCCGCTGGTACACGTGCTCCAGGATCTCTTCACGATGAAAGGGGTAGCGCTGCCTGAATTGTTCCGCCAGCGCTGTGGGCATGTTTTCGCGTAGGTAGTCAACGATGATGCGCTTGCCGATATAGGCGCCGGATCCCTCGTCCGCCAGTATCCACCCCAGGTTGGCTACATTGTGAACGATTCTCTCCCCATCGTAGAGGCAGGAGTTTGATCCTGTCCCCATAATACAGGCAATACCCGCCTCATGGCCGCACAAGGCGCGGGCGGCCGCCAGCAAATCCCAGCCAATTTCGATCTCGGCGTCGGGAAAGAATTCCCTGAAGGCCTCCTGTACGGTATCCTGATTTTTCTGCGACGACACCCCTGCGCCATAAAAGAAAATCTTTTCAACACGGTCTGTCACAAAGGGCATCACCACATCGATAATGCTTTTCCTCAGATCCTCGATCGGCTGGTAATACGGGTTAAAGCCGGGCCCATTGGCCTGGCCGATTGCCCCGTCGTTATGCAGAAATCTCCAGTCTATTTTGGAGCCTCCACTATCAGCAATAATTATCATCCGAGTCTTGAACTGGTAAACGCAGTACGATTTACTACATTCTACCGAAGAAATCCAAAACACACACAACCCAAACGTCAAAATTCAATTCCACCGTAGGATTCGAGTCGCCCGACGATCCCAAAGCGTTCGAATACACGTTCCGTGTGCGGTGCGTCCGGCAATTCCAGGGTCAAATCCTGACCTGCCCAGTGTTCGTAGTGATGACCCCTGTGCCACAACCTTGAGGAGGTGACGTCGTAAATCATGCCCTTGTATGCAATCCAAATTTCAGGGCGGTCCTGGCCATTGCGCAGCGCGAGTTGCCGCAGACTGTAGACGGGCACCGTGTCGTCCGTCATGAGGAGCTGACGAGCTGGTTGTGATCCTTGATGATAGTATACAAGAATTTGACGGGCGGTAAGTCCGACTCGATGCCGAGAAGGGACTTTACTTTTTCGGTAAGGCGATTGGCGGGCAGGGGATTCCCCGTGTCGCGATTAACCTCGAGCGCCTGATAAATCACTTCCAGGTCGGTATCGCTGAGCTGGGATGCCTGGGGAAAGGTAGGTTCATACCCCTCTTCGGCACTGGTAAAGACATTTGCTGACCGGGTCGCTTCCTTCGGTACAAGTTTGACCACCGATGTGCCTGCGGCAATGTCACCAAGGCGTTGACCTTTCCCGTTGGCGGCGATCGTAACGATCGCCAATGCGCCGCGAAGCAGAAAAACTTCGACCAGCCGGAAAAGCCACCGCATCAGGTATGCACCGATGCTCGGTGAAGAGCCATCGACGCTGACGACCTTGATACGCATCTGCCTCTTGCCCGGAGTTTGTCCGTTCATCAGTATTTCAAAAACAGGATGATAAAGGAGAAAAGGCACGCTAACGATGAGGACATTAACCGTCACCGAGCATGCATACTCCTGCAGAATAAAGTAACAGACGAAATTGTACGCGGTGAGGATAAGCGCGTCGATGAGAAAAGCGAGCATGCGGTCGCCCAAGCTTGCAACAGGATACTCGATGAATACGTTCTGTGTCGTACGGACCCGGATGGTTTCCATTTAACTTTCTAAATTAGGGGCCTAATTACCGTTCAGGACTCAATTTACCAGATAATTCCAAACAGAAAATGAAATTCACGCCGCTCATCTTACTCGTGTTCCTGCTTACCGCCGGATGCACGAAACCTGCCGGAAAGGATACGAACGATACCGCTACTGCGCTGACGGAAGAGCAGCTGCGTGAACAGGCCGACTCGCTTGCGCAGGCAATCATTATCGCCGATACGCACGTCGACCTACCCTACCGGCTTGTAGAACAAAAGATCCAACCCACTGGCGATAACCTCAATGTGATAGTCTCAACCCGCGAGGGCGACTTCGATTACGAACGAGCAAAACAAGGCGGCCTGGATGCTCCCTTTATGTCCATTTACATCCCTGCATCTTACCAAAACAAACGAGACTTCGGGAAAGCGTTAGCCGATTCACTCATCGATATGGTAAGACAAATTGCAGCGGGTCTTCCTGACAAGTTCGCGCTGGCGTTTAGCCCCGACGACATCGAAAGGAATACCGCTGCCGGTAAGATCTCACTTCCACTCGGCATGGAAAACGGTGCGCCCATTGGCCGATCGCTTGAGAACATCCAGTATTTTTTCGATCGCGGGATACGGTACATCACCCTCACCCACTCCAGGGACAACCAGATCTGCGATTCGTCGTACGACACTTCACGCACGTGGAACGGGCTGAGTCCTTTTGGTGTGGAAGTAGTAAGGGAAATGAACCGCGTAGGCATTATGGTGGACGTGTCACACGTTTCCGACAGCGCATTTTATGATGTTATCGCCACGACAAGTGCACCTGTCATCGCCTCGCACTCGTCCTGTCGTCATTTCACGCCGGGCTTCGAGCGCAACATGTCCGACGACATGATCAGGGCTCTCGCGCAGAACGGCGGTGTGATCCAGATCAATTTCGGCGCTACCTTCATCGACTCCGTTGCACGTGAAAATCAAGATATCCTTGAAGACCTGATTACAGAACTTAAACGCCAGAACCTCACTTCGCGTGATCCCGAAGCGCAGCCGATCATCGCAGCGACAGGAAAGAGTGAACTTGAGCTCTACTCTGATGTTCAGCGCGTAGCTGATCACATCGATCATGTTGTCGCGCTTGTCGGCGTCGATCATGTAGGCATCGGCTCCGACTATGATGGCGTGGATGATTCACTCCCGGTTGGGTTGAAAGACGTCAGTCAGTATCCCAATCTTATTTTTGAACTGTTGAAGCGCGGCTACAGCCATGCCGACATCCAGAAGATTTGCTATGGTAACCTTGCGCGTGTTTGGAACGTCGTAATTCAGCAATCACAGGGAAAATAGTACATGTCAAGGGGCTCGCTTACAGTCACTTGGCAAAGAAGTGTTATTTTGTCATTTCCTAAAGTGACCCCTTGTGCGCGAGGCTGCATTCATAAAACTAAACCAGGAACGCTGGAAAGGAATCGAAAAGGACCTTGAGTCGGGACAGCCGGTTTCGCCCGACAGGCTTGCCGAAATGTTCATCCAGCTCACCGACGACCTTGCCTTCGCGCGGACGCAATATCCTTCCAGTCGTACCACCACCTATCTCAACAATCTCGTTTCGCGGATTCATCTCGAGATCTATCGCAACAAACGCGAGCGAAGCAACAGGATAATCAACTTCTGGAAGTACGAGGTGCCATCGATTATGTGGGAGGTCCGTCGGCCACTGTTTTACTCGCTGGTCATCTTTGTCGTCGCCGGCATAATCGGAGTAGTTTCGACCTTGTACGACGACACGTTTGTGCGGCTCATCATGGGAGACGCGTATGTCAACCACACGCTGGAGAATATTAAGGAGGGTAAGCCGACAGGTATTTACGCGGGCGACGATGCATGGGATATGTTCCTGTACATCACCCTGAACAATATTATGGTATCATTCCATGTATTCATCCTAAGCGTATTCACTTCCGTTGCCACCGGCTTTTTGCTCTTTCGCAACGGCATAGTACTGGGGTCATTCTTCACCATGTTCTACAACGAGAGCGTGTTGTTGCATGCTGCGCCAGTTGTAATGCTTCATGGTACCATTGAATTGAGCGCCATTGTAATAGCTGGTGCAGCCGGAATCGTGATGGGGAACAGCATACTCTTTCCCGGCACTTACTCGCGATTTGAATCCTTCAGGCGCGGCGCCTTCAAAGGGCTCAAGATTGTGCTAGGTCTGACACCTTTTTTCATAATAGCCGGTTTCATCGAATCCTTCGTCACCCGGTACGCGAACATGCACTGGGGAATTAAGCTCGCTATCCTCGCTGGGTCCGCGTTTATTATGGTATATTATTTTGTAATCTATCCACGACAGCTTTCCAGGAATGCAACATCAACCTCCAATTGACTTCCGTCAGGCACGCGACTTCGGGTCGGTCATGAATGTGACCTACCGGTTTCTGCGTCAAAACTTCAAGGGTCTCGCCAAGTGCATGCTTTTCTTCGCAGCTCCGGCCGTCCTTCTGGGTAGCGCCTTCTACCATGAAATCGTCGTTGGGATGGTCAAACTGTCAGAGGCTAACTACGGCTCGCCCTTCGGAACTGACGAGTACTTTGCGTCAGTAAATTTCTGGGTTTCTCTGTTTGCGGCCCTTGTCTTTATGCTTATCGGCGGCGTATTCACAGTGACTACCACCCATGCGTATATTCTTGTTTACCGCGAAAAACAGGGGGCCCCGGTCGACGTCGGTGAGGTGTGGAGAAAATCCCGGAGTCTTTTCTGGAGGACATTCGGCGCTATGTTCCTTTACTACATGGGCATGTCGATGGCGTTGGGGTTGTTGCTGATCCCGGTCGGCATACTCATCTTCATTACGAGCATGATCAGTCCGTTGCTCTCCGGAATATCCATGTTGCTGTACTACGCAGCAGTGTTCGTTTTGTGCGTCTACTTCGCAATGATCTTTTTTATCTGCAACAAGGAAGATATCGGGTTCTTTTCCGCACTGAGCAGGCTGACACGACTTACGCGCGGAAAATTCTGGAACACGATAGGCGTAGGGTCTATCAACATTTACATCCAATTTGTGTTTTCGCTGTTTTTTGTGATACCCTGGTATATCTACCTCTTTATCTACGAGCTTCACGATATCTCCGCAGGACCACTGGCGTCCCCGACATCCTGGCAAGAGGCGATCGGAACGGTTTTCTTCATGATCTATTCGCTTGCGGGTATACTGCTTGCCGTTCTGCCACTAACAGCATTGGCCATGCAGTACTACAGTCTGTCCGAGCGGCTCGAAGCTAAGGGTCTGCTCACACGCATTGAGAATTTCGGTGAACAACTCCAGGTAGCCGGTCAGCATGAGGATTACTAGATCTTCCTTCTGCTATGCGATGCTATTTTGCCTCCTGGCCAATCTGCCTGTATTCGGGCAGATCCCTGTAGTTACCCCCCAAAGCAATATCAGGTCGGAACGATACTATCAGAATTACGATTCGACCGCTGTAGAGAAACGTCGATACAGCGAGGATAAACTCAACAGCCTCAAGGAAGACCCGGAGCTCAGCTATGGGTATACGCGTGCACCTATGTCGCTGTGGGATGCCTTCTGGCGGTGGGTCGACTACCAACTGCGACAGCTGTTCAACCAAGGTGGTGGCTCCCCCGAATGGGACCGGCTCATTCTCTTTGTGTTGTTTGCCGCGGCACTGGTATATGCGATCATCCGCCTCTTAAAATTCAACAGCTTCAAGATCTTTTACGGGGAAAAAGAAAAGAAGCCCCTGGAACATGCCATCGAGGAGGAGGACATTCACGAGATGGATTTTGAAACCCTGATGAAGGAGGCAACCACGGCCGGAAACTACCGCCTTGCCATTCGCCTCCTGTACCTCTGGGCGCTGAAGTTGCTTACAGACGCGAATCATGTGACCTGGGAACCCGGGAAAACAAACCACGACTACCTGGCGGAACTCAGAAAATCCGACCTCAAAAACGGATTTCGTCAGCTGAGCTATTATTTCGAGTACGCGTGGTACGGAAATTTTTCCATTTCGCCGGAACTGTACAAAAAGGTCAGCGGATTGTTCAACGACTGGAAAACGACGCTCTGAGTGAAAAAGGAATTTAAATACCTACTCCTGCTGGGCGTTGCAGCGTTAATATACCTCGGCTTCAGGCTGTTCGCTCCCCGTGACTTCGATTGGCGCGTCACCTTCAACATAGAGGATAAGAATCCCTTCGGGGCCTATGTCCTTCACGAACTCATCGGCGACATCTTTCCGGAAAACCGTATCGCGCATTCCTATCGCACCATTTATGAACTATACGATACGATCGACACCCCGATAAATTTCTTCAGTTTGTCGACGAGATTTCATGCCAGCCGGGAGGATGTAGATGCCCTCCTCACAAACGTCTACAACGGCGGCCATGCATTCCTCTCATCGGAATGGTTTTACGGACCGCTCGCCGATACGCTTTCAATAGCTCTGAGCGACTACTATTGGCAAGGCAATTTCTCACTTGATATAAACAAGGAAGACACCGCGGCACTCGTGTTCACCAATCCGTCATTGCAAAGCGCCGCTTCGTATCGCTTTCCGCGCAACAGTATCAGGCACTACATTCAGGAATTCGACTCACTGGATGCCACGGTGATCGCAACTAACGATCTTGGCTTGCCCATCACGATCAGCATACCCTGGGGCAAAGGCCGACTGATCATAAACAGCACGCCCATGGCATTCACGAATGCCTATATTCTCGCAGGCGAGAATCCGGATTTTACTGCCCTTTCACTTTCCGTCCTGCCAAAGGCCGACCTGATCTGGACCGAGTTTTACCATCTCGGTAGAGCCGAAGTGCAGACGCCATTGCGGTTTGTTCTGAGAACAGAGCCGCTTCGATGGGCGTATTATCTGACCATCGGGTCAATTCTATTGTTTATGTTCTTCGAAGCGAAACGCAAGCAGCGCATTATCCCTGTCATCAAGCCATTAGCTAACACGAGCGTGGAATTTGTATCGACCATCGGCAACCTCTATTTTCAGAACGCCGATCACAAGGACATCGCTGAGAAGCGTATCGCGTATTTCCTGGAACAAGTCCGGACAAAATATTGGCTCAACACGCAGAAACTGGACGAAGAGTTTATGATCGCCCTTTCCCGCCGCAGCGGGATACCTATCGAGATTGTTCGCGGCGCTTTTGCGCAAGTGCGGCAGGTTCAGTCTCGAGATCACATTACTGCGGATGAGCTCAAAGCCCTCAATGAGGCGTTGGAACAAATCGAAACTACGAACGACAACTCCTAGCTTTACCATATCCTTATCCCAATGGAAGACAACACATTTGAAACACGAGTAGACCTTACCGCGCTTCGCGATAGTGTCGACAAGATCCGGAACGAAGTCGGGAAGGTCATCGTCGGGCAGGACGAAATGATCACGCTGCTTATTACGGCTATCCTGGCTGACGGACACGTCCTCATTGAAGGCGTTCCCGGCGTGGCGAAAACCCTGACCGCACGGCTGATGGCCAGTGTGATTTCCGTAAACTTCTCGCGAATACAATTTACGCCCGACCTTATGCCTTCCGACGTACTCGGAACCTCCGTGTACAACCTCAAGACGTCGTCGTTCGAATTCAAGGCAGGCCCGATATTCTCGAACATCATTCTGATAGACGAAATAAACCGTGCGCCAGCCAAGACGCAGGCTGCACTCTTTGAAGTAATGGAAGAACGTCAGGTGACCGTCGATGGACAAACTTATCCAATGGATCCACCTTACATGGTCATCGCTACGCAAAATCCGATAGAACATGAAGGTACGTACCGGCTTCCGGAGGCACAGCTCGACCGCTTCCTGTTCAAGATCGCGGTACATTATCCCACCATGGACCAGGAAGTAGACATACTTAGAGGCCACCAGGAACGCAAGGGCCAGGTACCTACCGGTAAAGTATCACGCGTGCTCACGCCCGAGGAAATCTCGGCCTATCGCGCCAAGGTGCATGAAGTGTACTGCGAAGACCATCTTTTCCGTTATATCGCAGGCATCATCCAGGAGACGCGCAACAGCCCCGCACTTTTCCTGGGTGCCTCACCCCGCGCCTCGGTCGCCATTCTAAACAGTGCCAAAGCATTTGCCGCCGTCAGCGGCCGCGACTTTATCACGCCGGAGGACATCCGCTATGTAGCCGTCCCCGCACTGCGCCACCGCGTGATACTCACACCCGACAAGGAAATGGAAGGCGTAAGCAGCGACGAGGTGCTCCGCCAGATTATGGAAAAGGTTGAAGTCCCGCGCTGACATGAAGTTGCTGCGAAGCCTGTATATCAACAACCGCTTTTTCCAGTGCGTGGGCGTACTGGTCGCGCTGTTCTTGGCTTCTTTCATCTTCCCGGCGTTCATCCTGGTTCCGAAGATTCTTTTTCTAATCCTTGTATCCGCTTCCATAGCCGACACCATCGTGTTGTATGCCGTACGGAAAGGAATACACTGTGTGCGCTTTGTACCGGAGAAACTTTCAAATGGCGATGAAAACGAGATCCGGATCTTCCTGGAAAACTTTTATCCGTTTCGTGTCACACTCAACGTCATCGACGAGATCCCGCATCAGTTCCAACGCCGGGACATAAACTTCGAAGCGCAGCTGGCCCCGCGTACCACCTCCACCATCCGGTACACTCTGCGACCCGTCAAGCGTGGGGAGTATCATTTTGGGGTCGTCAACGTTTTCGCGAGCACGCCACTGGGTCTGTTCCGTCGCCGCTACAAAATGTCGGGCGACGTGATGGTACCGGTCTATCCGTCATTTATCCAGATGCGGAAGTACGAACTGCTTGCCATCTCGGACCAGCTGACGGAAACCGGCATCAAAAAGATCCGACGCCTGGGGCATAACATGGAGTTCGAGCAGATTAAAGAGTATGTTTCCGGCGACGACTTCAGGACCATCAACTGGAAAGCCACCGCACGGAAATCAACGCTCATGGTGAATCACTACCAGGACGAGCGTTCGCAGCAGGTATACTCACTGATCGATAAGGGGAGGGTCATGCAAATGCCGTTCGACGGTATGAGCCTCCTGGATTATGCGATCAATGCCAGCCTCGTAATTTCCAACGTCGCCATTCGCAAATCGGATAAGGCTGGTATCATTACCTTCCAGGACAAGATTGGATCTACGCTCGCTGCGGGAAAGCAAGGAAAGCAAATGACCCAGATCATGGAAGTGCTCTACAATCAAAAAACGGCCTTCCGCGAATCGGATTTCTCCGTGCTATTCACCCACGTCCGCCGAAAAATCAACCAACGAAGCCTGCTCCTTCTGTTCACGAATTTTGAATCAATATTTGGATTGCATCGCCAGCTGCCTTTTATAAGGAAAATGGCACAATGGCACCTGGTTGTCGTAATCTTTTTCGAGAATACTGAGATTGCCCAGATGGCAGAAGAACCGGCCTCCTCTGTGCGCGGCATTTATTACAAGACCATCGCCGAAAAATTCCGTTACGAAAAGAAGCTTATCGTAAAGGAACTCAACAAGAGCGGGATCCAAGCCTTGTTAACCAGCCCGGAACGACTGACGGTCGATACGATAAATAAGTATCTTGAGTTGAAGGCTCGTGGTATGATCTGATAAGGAGGCCTCGTATTTATTGCTTAATTTGTGAAAAGACCGTTATGTTGAGGATCAGGCTCTTGTTGTGTATCGTCGCTGCCCTAATGCTCCGGTATGTCGACGGCCTTGGTCAAGACATCATTCGAACGGATCCGAATAAACTTCCGGTGATTTGCTTTGCCGGAGAGCCTGGTACTTCTTCCCGGATACCGCCCCCGGAAGAATTTCATGAAAGAGAGGGTAGCAGTTCGCGTACAAAATCCGCTTCTATTACAGTTGAATACGTCGGCTTCCCCGAAAGGGCGAGGAATGCCTTCGAATACGCTGTATCGATCTGGGAAAGTCTGCTCGTGACGCCGGTTGAAATCCACGTGGCCGCCGTGTGGGCAAATTTGCCTTACGGTACCCTCGGCTCCGCCGGGCCTTCATTTTGGGCCGCTAATTTCAAGGGCACACCAAAATACAATATTTATTATCCGGGACCTCTGGCCGAAAAGCTTGCCGGTGAGGATCTCAACGATCCCGGCGAATACGACATTGTCGCGCAGTTCAACGGTAATGTAAACTGGTATTACAAAAGCACCGGTACACCTGACTCGGTACAATATGACTTTATTACGGTTGCCCTGCACGAGCTGGCACACGGCCTTGGCTTCACCGTTTGAAGTGATCAATGACGTGGGGATGTATGGCCGATATACGGATACCGGTGCGCCGTTCGTATTTGATGTATTTCTAGAGAACGGAACAGGTACTAACCTGTTTGAATCCTTTGAATCACGTTCTGCAGAACTCGCAACGCAGCTCACATCAAATAATCTCAATTTCGCTCCGGCTTTCGGCCTGGGGACGGCCAGTGTGTTTGCTCCCTCCGTTTATATCGGAGGTTCCAGCATATCGCATCTCGATCCCCATGCATACCCACAAGGATCTCCCAATTCTTTGATGCGACCCCACATAAATCCAGAGGAAATCAATCACAATCCCGGAGCGGTGACGCAAGAGATTCTCACCAGCATGGGATGGGTAACGACGTATATCAGTCATGAGCATCTGGAGGATCGGGAGGACGTGTCAAATTCAATCGAGGTTAAGGCTGTTATAACCGCAGATGACGCGCCAGGGTACGCGTTCTTTGAGGATCAGGTTGTGATCTCCTACATCCGGTCTGACAATTCGGAAATGTTTACGACAGTAATGCAGCCAAACGGCACGCCGAATGAATTTGTCGCGGTGTTGCCCGCTCCGGGGTCAGAAATAACCTATTCATACAGAATAGAGGTGACAGACAACCTTGGTCGAACATTGTACAGCCCTGGCGAATATTACGATCCAAATGCTGCTCCGGGCCTCAAAGGTCCTTCGTCCTCATTCTACACGTTCAAGACAGGTCAGGATAACGTTGGACCGGATATTGTGCACACACCGAAGGCCTTTATCTCGTATCTGGATGAAGACCTGATTATCGAGGCAGAGATCACTGAAGGAAACGGGATCTTAGAAGCGCAACTTGAGCTCATGTTCCACGGTGATGCCGCGACGCTGACGGATCTGTCTTTGGTCGGATCGGACCCCGACCCTTTTAATGGAACAACCGTGTATCGCTATCGCGCGACAATTCCCATTTCACCTGGCCAGCTTCAGGATGGCGATAAAGTGACGTACCGCATTATTGCAGTCGACAACGCCAGTGCTGCGAATGAGTCTATGCTTCCCGCGACCGGTTACTTTGAAATTCCCGTATTGGGGCTTCTGCCTTCTCGGACACATTACACCAATCATTTTGGAGCGCCCACTGACGATTTCATTACGGATACATTTACCATGGGTGGAGGCTACGGGCTCGGTTCAGGAGCGCTCCATTCACCTCATCCCTACCCCGAGGCAGGTGCCGGCAACCAACTCAACCTTACATGCCAGCTTCGTATACCTATCGTCGTAAGCAGCCATACTTCACTGATGAATTTTGATGAAATCGTAGCCGTTGAACCGGGAGAGGATGGATCTGTCTTTGGTGATCCCGATTTCTATGATTACGTCGCCGTGGAAGGCTCGAAGGATGGGGGCAAAACGTGGGAATTCCTTGCCGATCCGTACGATTCGCGCGAGGACCTGGGATGGGTTTACATTTACAAGAGTAACTTGTCTCGCCTCAGTGAGAGCTACTACAAGCGTCGCGTCATTGACCTGCGTGACACGTTTTCTCCGGGTGAGGAAGTGGTGATCAGATTCAGGTTGTATTCCGATCCCTTTGGCAGCGGATGGGGATGGGCAATTGCTAACCTCCGGATCCAGGTTGACGATACTCCGCCCGAAATTCTTCACAATCTCATAGACTATGAACTCTACGGATCCCAGACTATTACCTTTCCAGTGGCCGTTTCTGATAACCTGCTCGTAGACAAGGTGCTGTTTGAGTATCTTCCTGGGACTCAGGATAGAGATACCGTAGTCGTCGGTAACAAAGAGGGGGTTGGAGGATTCACGGTGGACGTATCAGGTCTTGGTGAAGGCACTACCATTCGCTATCGCTTTACAGCCATAGATAGCGCGGGCAACGTGACGGAGCTTCCGCCCAAGGGGTATTTCGAAACGGTGCTTGTTCAGTTCAGAGATACTGTAGATCATTACAATGGCACAATCGCTCTCGATACTGATTTCGTTGGAAATTTTATATCCGCTCAGGTCGACAACAATAAAGTCAACATTCATTCATCCCATCCATATCCTGCGGGGTTCGGAACAACGCATACGTCGGATTTTGCTCTCACCTTATTGAAGAAGATCCGGGTCAGCGATACCAATCCACATATCAGATTTGACGAGATTGCGCTTGTGCAACCTGCCGATAATGCTGCTGCTTTCGGTACGCCTGAATTTCGCGACTATGTTGTCGTTGAAGGATCAAAAGATGAAGGGAAGACCTGGCACCCTTTTGAGGATGGATACAATGCGAGGGAAGGCAACGGCTGGCATCACCTATACACACAGGGGCAGGGGACCAACCCATCTGACCTCAACTATCGCCGTCAATTTATTGACCTGACCGCTTCTGGCGATTTTATAAGTGGTGACGTGATCCTCATTCGTTTCCGCTTGTTCTCCGATGAATCAAACACTGGATGGGGTTGGCACATCAATGACCTCCACATCCAGGACGAAGTAACAGGTATTGATGACGGACCTATCGCCAAATTCCTCATGCATCCCAATCCTGTCATCAATACAAACACCCTGACCATTGAACTGCAACCACAAGCGCCAGGAGCTGTGCATGTGAGCGTACTCAATGCCGTCGGCCATGAAGTGTACCGCACAGGCCTCTCTGTAAGCCCGCAAATAAAATCCTATCCTCTGGACGTCACCGGGCTTGCAAACGGCGTGTACGTGCTCCGGCTGAATTTTGGCAGCGAAACGGTCACCCGTAAGTTTGCCGTAGCCCGATAGCCGATTAGTATTTTGCCATCGCCGCAATTTGATCCTGACTCAGCGGCTTACCCTCATGGATGACAATCCGGTAACGGAATGTCACGGACTCCTTAGGCTTAAGGCTAAGGTTAAGCTTTTCCTTCCCCTTGCTGAATACCTCCTGACCTAAAGGATTGACAGAAAACAAGCCATATCCACGGGCATGCCAATACGCGGGATATCCGGGATTCTTAGGGTGATCAATAATCGTGATTGATACATCCCGGTTGTCCTTACGCCCCATAAGCGTGACCCACTTCGCACGCGTGGACCAAACATCGTTGCCTCTTATGCCCTCGCTACTCAGATAATCACCACTCACACCCTCGTTGCTCAGTGCCTTTACCTCAGTGATATTGCCGCTGTTGTCGACATACTTCGCCGACTCTTCCGAAGGAAGTTCCAGCTCCCGCGCCACACGTATCGCCAGGAAACCATCTTTAACATCCTTGAACGTAACCTCGGTATTGGGAGCCGCCTGCAGCGTACTGCTACGGTCGATCACGAAATTATCGCCATCCACACTGAAGTGATAGGTGGTCGACTCGATCAGCAGGAGCTTGCCGTGATGATCCTTCCACAAGGCACTTACCTCGAGCGTGGCCTTCTTCCCGGATGCCTTCTTTGAGACTACCTTGTCATGGTATATCGTCCCGTAACGCGGCCTTCGCTCGTAAGGAATGGCGGTCGAGTTATTCCAAAAGTCGAGTCCGTTTACACTTTCGTAGTTCATCCACAAGCCAATGTGGTGTGGATGATCCACTCGTTCGCCCGGCCGGGGGTCAAGTGGATACCCGCGCGTGACGGTAATGCCAGACACTGTGTTCACGGGATACAATACCGGCTTCATTACCGAATCGAAATAGCAGTAGGCCGTTAACAAACTGCCGTTGTACAGCACATCGATTTTCTTTTCCTCCGGTTTCTCGTGAAAGGAAAATCCCGACGCTTGTGCATGGAGCCGGCTAGTCCAGATCGCAAGCAAAGCGATAGCAAGTAACGTATGGGTTATGCGATTTCGCATCAGTATTTGAAGGGCTTGCCTCCTACCATAACTTCCTGTGTTGCCTCATCGAATGTTGCCTTCATTCCAGTGTGGGATGCCGCCGTGGTCATGATACAGGCAACAGCGTGCGCATATCCCGCTTCAACTGGTGCGTTGGGTTCCTTCCTGCTGCGAACACACTCCATCCAGTTTCTCATGTGATTCGACGTCAGGTTGTCTGCGCCGGTATTGGCAGAGGCTACCACTGTTTCTTTCACTTGCGTAAGATCCAAAGAGGGCAACAGGTTGGCTTCCATGTTCATTGCTCTCGCGTGCCGGGCAGAAAGTCCACCCTTCGGTGTTACCATGTTCGTATTGAGGTTGAGTTCACCTCCATTCGAGTAGTAAATTTCAGAAGGGTTTTCCTCGCCGTTATGCATACGCGAGAGGAACACCACCTGAAAGCCGGAAGAAGGATCATTAGCCGGGCCGTAGTCGAACGCTGCCGTGATGGTGTCCCAGTTCTTCCGCCCGTCCTTCCACTGGTAGATGCCGCCGTTGGCAACTACGCTCCGGGGATGTTTCAATCCCGTGAACCAGTGGACGGTATCGATCTGGTGGCACATCCACTGGCCAGGCAATCCTGATGAGTAGGGCCAGAACAAGCGGAACTCGAGGTGCTTGCGGGCGTCAAAGGGTTCGAAGGGACGGTTCATGAGGTAGCGCTTCCAGTCCGTATCCTGTTCCTTCATTTTCTTTACAAGCTCAACCCTGCGCCACCGGCCAGGCTGGTTCACGTTCCAGGTAAGTTCCACCATGGTGATGTTGCCGAACTTTCCTGACCGAATGAATTCGTTAGCCGCGTGATAGTTGCTGCCGCTCCGCCGTTGGGATCCAATTTGTACGATCTTCTTGGTTTCGCGTACTGCTTTCAGTGCGGTGCGCGCATCTTCCATGGTCTCGGCAAAGGGCTTTTCAACGTATGCGTCGCATCCTGCCCGGACAGCCTCGGCACAGTGAAGGGCATGCTGGAAGTCGGCCGTACTGACAATAACGGCATCGAGGTCCTTCATCGAATAAAGTTCATCGTTGTTTACGCACGCCTTAATGTCATGGCCGATCTTCTCCTTAATCTCCGCATATCCCTGTTCGCGCTTGTACTTCCATATATCCGACACAGCGACCATATCGAAGTTCAACTCCTTATTATGGTGGAGGAAGCTTGGTAGCAGGGAACTGCGGAATCGATCGGAGTAGCCCACGACGCCGACGTTAACGCGGTCGTTTGCGCCGAGAATGCGTGCATAACTTTGTGGACTAAAGGCCATAGCGCCCAGCGTGGCGGCGGCAGTGGTCTTGATAAAGGTTCTCCGTGAATTTTTCATGGCATGGGGATGGTTTAGGTGCTTACAATGGGTATGGGTTACAAATTGAGTTTTTTCATCTCGGAGGCGGCGTAATGACAAGCACGGGCAGTCATGGCCATATAAGTTAGTGAAGGATTAACACAGGATGAAGAAGTCATGAAAGAACCGTCCGTGATAAAGACATTCGGTACCTCATGCATTTGGTTGAATGCGTTGAGAACGGACGTTTTCGGGTCCTTGCCCATACGCGCGGTGCCCATCTCGTGGTTGGCGTTTCCGGGAAACGAAATGTTGGTTCGTGGCCGCACATCGCGAAATCCCGCTGCTTCGAGCATTTCTGCAGCAGCAGTCGCCATGTCATTGTTCATCGCCACCTCATTCTCGCGGAATCGGCAGTTGATTTCCAGTACAGGCCGTCCCCACTTGTCTGTTTTGCTCCGGTTCAGAACGACGCGGTTGTCGGGATGAGGAAGGCATTCCCCGTAGCCCTGCAGCGAAAAGTACCACGGGCCTGGCTCCGTTGCCGCTTCCTTCAGCGGCTCGCCGATCCCGAGCGAGGATGCGTGCGACCATCCGCTCCTTCCTCCTCCGCCCTGCATGCCGTAGCCGCGAATAAAATCCGTTCGCTTTTCTTTGATATTCCTGAAGCGTGGCACATAAATCTGATTTGGGCGTTGGCCATAGTAGTATTTGTCCTCGAAACCTTCCACGCGCGCTGAGGCGCCCGATCCCTTGTGGTGGTCCATTAAATTTCTGCCGACCTGATCGCTGCCATTGCCGAGGCCGTTCGGAAAGCGATTCGATGTAGAGTTGAGCAGGATGAACGTTGTGCCCAGCGTTGAAGCGTTAAGGAAAATGATGCGCGACCGGTATTCGCGTACTTCGCCGGTTTCGGTGTTGAGGGCTTCAACGCCAGACGCCTTTCCTTTTTCCTCGTCGTATATCACGCGATTTACCAGGGTGTTGGTGAGAACGGTGAGGTTTCCTGTCGCCAAAGCGACAGGCAGGGTTCCTGCATTTGTGCTGAAATAGGCACCATACGGACATCCCCGGTCGCAACGATTTCTGAAAAGGCACTGCCCCCGGCCTTTTAGAGGCTTCGTTAGGTTCGCCACACGGCCCATGATCACTTTTCTTCCCGGAAAGCTTGTTTCCACGTGTACCTTGAAATGCTGCTCGACGCAGTTCATTTCCATAGGTGGCAGAAATATTCCGTCAGGTAGGTGGGCAATGTTCTCACGAGCACCGGAAATGCCCGCAAAACGCTCTACGTAATCATACCACGGTGCGATGTCGCGATAACGAATCGGCCAGTCGACGGCGATGCCATCACGTGCGTTCGCTTCGAAGTCGAAGTCGCTCCACCGGTAGCAGTGACGTCCCCACAGGAGCGACCGGCCGCCCAGCACGTCGGCGCGTATCCAATCGTATCGCGCGGTTTCGATGTACGGATTCTCCTGGTCGTTGATGAAAAAGTGCTTGTTCTCTTCGTGAATGGAAAAATGGCGGACCTGGATGTGATGCTTTTCCCGCTCGGCTTTCGTAAGTCGGCCCCTGTGAGGAAATGCCCACGGATCCAGCGATGTACCCGGATAGTCGGGATGTTCTACATTTCTACCGCGTTCCAGCAACAGGACTTTCAGTCCCATTTCACAAAATTCCTTAGCTGCCCAGCCTCCGGTAATACCGGAACCGACTACGATTACATCAAAATCACCTTGCTGCATCTCCAAAATCGGGATCCACGACCTTCATTCGATTGCAAAACATAACAAAAATCCATGGCGTTCGCCATGAATGGGTGGTGAAGGGATTTCAACCTACTATTTCAGGATAGCGCAACTTTCCTGTAGTGTTCTGTCCTTCCGACCGATGCACGCCGATAGTTAGCAGGCAGAGAAGCGGTCGGGATAATAATTACGGCGAATCCGCGCTGATTTTTAAATCTGTTTTTATTTTTGCCCCCAATTTATCCATTCCTTTATCCCCAGAGATGCCTAGAGACAGAAGTATACGCTCCGTTCTGATCATCGGGAGCGGACCTATTATTATTGGCCAGGCCTGTGAGTTCGACTATTCGGGATCACAGGCAGCGCGTTCGCTGCGGGAGGAGGGCATCGAAGTGGTTCTAATCAACTCCAACCCTGCGACCATCATGACGGATAACGTGACAGCCGACCACGTTTATCTGCTGCCGCTTACAAAAAAGTCGATTAGAACCATTCTGGAAAAACATCACATCGACGCCGTATTGCCCACAATGGGCGGCCAGACTGCGCTGAATCTCTGTATCGAGTGCCAGAAAGCAGGTTTGTGGGAGCATTACGGGGTGCGGATAATTGGTGTGGACATCAACGCCATCGAGACAACCGAAGATCGCGAGAAATTCCGGCTGAAAATGAAGGAACTCGGCGTTGGCGTCTGCCGCGGCGCCACGGCCACGTCGTTCCTGCAGGGCAAGGAGATCGCTCAGGAAATCGGTTTCCCGCTTGTAATCCGACCGTCCTACACATTGGGCGGAACCGGTGGCGGCTTCGTTCACAACCCGGAGGAGTTTGACGACGCGCTGAACCGCGGCCTCCACGCTTCGCCGATACACGAGGTGCTCGTCGAACAGAGCATCCTGGGCTGGAAGGAGTTTGAACTTGAACTGTTGCGTGACAACGTCGGCAACGTCATTATCATTTGCTCGATCGAGAATTTTGATCCCATGGGGATCCATACGGGCGACTCGATCACCGTGGCGCCCGCATTGACGCTGCCCGACACCGTTTACCAACGCATGCGCAACCTGGCCATCCGAATGATGAACGGCATCGGTCAGTTCGCGGGTGGCTGCAATGTGCAGTTCGCGCTGAACCCGAACGACGACAACGAGATCATCGGGATCGAAATCAACCCCCGTGTTTCCCGTTCTTCCGCGCTTGCATCAAAAGCAACCGGCTATCCCATCGCCAAGATCGCTGCGAAGCTCGCCATCGGCTACAATCTGGACGAACTGAAAAACGCGATCACAGGAACGACAACTGCATACTTTGAGCCAGCTGTAGACTACGTGATCGTAAAGATTCCCCGCTGGAACTTCGACAAGTTTCACGGTGCAGACCGCCGCCTGGGGCTACAAATGAAATCGGTTGGTGAGGTAATGGGGATCGGCAGAAACTTTCAAGAGGCGCTGCAGAAAGCCTGTCAATCGCTCGAGATCAGACGCAACGGCCTGGGTGCTGACGGGAAGGAACTGCAGAACCAGGAAGAAATCATGCACAGCCTGGCCCATCCCACCTGGAACCGGCTGTTTCACATTCACGACGCCATCAAGGTAGGGGTACCGTTAAAGACGATCCAGAAGATCACAAAGATCGACCGCTGGTTCCTCGACCAGATCGATGAGCTGGTGCGCATTGAGAAAGAGATACAAGAGCATGACATCAATTCGATTCCGCCGGAGCTGATGCGCAAAGCCAAGGAAAAAGGTTTTGCCGATCGTCAGATCGCACACCTGCTTCACTGTTATGAAAGCGAAGTGCGTCAGGCTCGTATCGAGATGGGGATCAAGAGGGTTTACAAGTTGGTGGATACCTGCGCTGCAGAGTTTGCCGCCAGCACACCATATTATTATTCGTCGTTCGATTCGGAGAACGAGTCAATTCGTTCCGATCGGAAAAAGGTAATCGTGCTGGGTTCAGGGCCTAACCGCATCGGCCAGGGGATCGAGTTCGACTATTGCTGTGTGCACGGCGTGCTCGCTGCGAAAGAGTGCGGGTACGAGACCATCATGGTCAACTGCAATCCCGAGACGGTGTCGACCGACTTTGACATTGCCGACAAGCTGTACTTCGAGCCCGTTTTCTGGGAGCACCTTTATGACATCATCGAACATGAAAAGCCCGAGGGTGTGATCGTCCAGCTCGGTGGACAAACTGCGTTGAAGCTGGCGGAAAAGCTGCACAAATACGGTATCAAGATTATCGGCACATCATTCGAGTCGCTCGACCTGGCTGAAGACCGGGGCAGCTTCTCGACGCTTCTTAAAGAATTGGAGATACCCTATCCCCGGTTCGGCGTGGCTACAGATCCTGACGTCGCCCTGGAAGTGTCAAAGCAGATCGGATTCCCGCTCCTGGTGCGCCCCTCATATGTACTCGGCGGCCAGAGCATGAAGATCGTCATCAACGAAAAAGAACTCGAGGAACACATCATCGATATCTGGAAACACCTTCCTGAAAACAAGGTGTTGCTCGATCATTTTCTCGACGGCGCGATTGAAGCCGAGATCGACGCCATCTCCGACGGGGAGGACGTGTACATCATCGGGATTATGCAGCACATTGAGCCTGCGGGTATACACTCCGGCGACTCATACGCTGTACTTCCGCCATATAACCTGGGCGACTTTGTGATCGCTCAAATGGAGAATTACACCGTCAAGATCGCACAAGCACTGAAGGTGAAGGGGTTGATCAACATTCAGTTCGCCATCAAGAACGACAAGGTGTATGTCATCGAGGCCAATCCCCGAGCGTCACGCACCGTACCCTTTATCTGCAAGGCATACGGCGAACCGTACGCAAATTACGCGACGAAGATCATGCTGGGTGAACTGAAAGTGCGCGACATCCGCTTCTCCCCGAAAAAGCACGGATACGCCATTAAGGAGCCCGTGTTCTCCTTTGAAAAATTTCCGGATGTCAACAAGGAGCTGGGCCCAGAGATGAAGTCGACCGGCGAGTCGATCTATTTCATCGACGACCTGATGGACGACTATTTCCTCAAGATTTACGCGGAACGGAACCTCTACCTCAGCCGTTAAGGCAATCACACAAAAATCCCCTCGCAGGCCCGGAATACGCCTATTTTATGACTAACTTGGGGGACGTTAGAAAAGCGAAGGGTCGTACGCCAGCACGACAGGAAACTTATGCGTTAACATTGGAGTTTAATACCAGAGAAAACCGCGGTTAGATGCGCATTCTGTTAATTATCGCCCTCGTGGGCTACGTATTATACAAGTTGGGTATTTTTCGGCTCCTCCTGGGTACCTCGATGAGAGGGCAAAACCATTTCAGGCGGCCCAACGACGGCAACGTCAACATTGATTCCGTCCCACCTGACAAGCAGTCCAGAAAAGCAGGGTTCAAGGGCGGTGAATACGTAGATTACGAGGAAGTGAAGTGACCTCGCCTTCGGGCCGACCCCTATGAAGTTCAATTTTTTCAAGTATCAGGCTACGGGCAATGACTTCATTCTGATCGACAACCGATCAGGTGGAACCGCGCTTTCCAAAGACCAGATTGCCCAGCTGTGCGACCGGCGCTTCGGCGTTGGTGCCGACGGGGTCATCCTCATCGGCCAGGACCCGTCAGCCGATTTCAGTGTTGATTACTACAACAGCGATGGCTCGCAAAGCCTTTGCGGCAACGGGAGCCGCGCCGCCGTTGTCTTCGCCTCATATTTAGGGATCACCAACGGCAGGGCCCGCTTCAACGCCTACGACGGCATACATGAGGCCGAATTGGGTGGGGATGGTACGGTCCGGCTCAAAATGAACGATGTTACGCGCTGCGACAGGGTCGACGGTGACTTCCTCATCAATACCGGCTCACCTCACTACATACGATTCGTCGACGACGTAGAGACTCTCGATGTCGTGGAGGAAGGCAGGGCTATTCGAAACAGCGATCGTTTCCGCGAGAAGGGCGTCAACGTGAATTTTGTTGAGTTGCGCCAAGGAAACACCATTTTTGTACGCACTTACGAGCGGGGCGTTGAGGACGAAACGCTTTCCTGCGGAACAGGCGTCACCGCTGCAGCGCTTGCCGCATCGTTTCAGGGCCTCAGGTCGCCGGTTACCGTGCTGACGCGGGGTGGGACTTTGAAGGTGGAATTCAAAACCGGCCAGTCCGGCATGTTCCACGATATTTTTCTAATTGGCCCTGCCAAAATGGTGTTTGAGGGCAATCTGGAACTATAATTGCCACCCTGAAACCTGCCCGCCTGGTAGGCAGGTCCCGGAAAACCATATAACTTTGAATCCTTGCCGGAAAAGGTTGTTTCCGTTTGCCGGTGATGTTATCTGAAACGCGCTGAAAGGCTATGCTCAACATTATTACCAAGATATTCGGTACGAAGTCGGAGAAGGACATCAAGCGCATGACCCCCCTCGTCCAGCAGACAAAAAAAGAGGGTGAGGCGCTGGTAGATCTTAGCAACGACGAACTGAGGGCAAAGACCCGCGAAGTCCAGGAATTCATCAACCAGCAACTCAAGGAGATCGACGACCGTATCGCCGCGCTTCATGCTAAGATCGCCGATCAGCCCGACCTCGACCTCGACGAAAAGGAGTCCATTTTCAGCCAAATTGACGCCCTGGAGAAAGACCGAAATAAGGACCTTGAGAAGGCATTGTCGGCTGTCCTGCCAAAAGCCTTCGCCATCGTACGCGAAACCGCCAGGAGATTTAAAGAGAACGAATACCTCGAAGTCACGGCAGAAACCTACGACATCGCGTTTGCAGCCACGCACCCCAACGTACAAATCGTCGGTGACAAAGCCCGCTGGTTCAACAAATGGATGGCGGCCGGCAATGAGATCACATGGGACATGGTCCACTACGACGTGCAGATCATCGGTGGTATCGCCCTCCATGAAGGCAAGATTGCCGAAATGGCCACGGGCCACGGGGGAAGGAAAGACGCTGGTGGCTACATTTCCGGCATTCCTCAACGCGCTTGCGCGCCGAGGGGTCCATATCGTGACCGTTAACGACTACCTGGCCCGCCGCGACAGCGAATGGATGGCTCCGTTGTTCATGTTCCACGGCCTTAAGGTGGACTGCATCGACAAGCACGAGCCGAACTCCGAAGCCCGGCGCAATGCGTACCGCGCCGATATCACGTATGGCACCAACAACGAATTCGGTTTCGACTACCTGCGCGACAACATGGCCCGCGATCCCCAGGAGCTGGTACAACGCGGTCACCACTACGCTATGGTCGACGAAGTCGACTCCGTCCTTATCGACGAAGCCCGGACACCGCTGATTATTTCGGGGCCCATACCGCGTGGCGACGAACACGAATTCTATGAACTGAAGCCCCGTATCTTCAAGCTGGTGGAAGCCCAGAAGAAGCTTATCACACAATATCTGAACGAAGCCAAAAAATTGATCGCCGAAGGAAACGAAAAGGACGGCGGGCTGGCGCTCTTCCGGGCGTTTCGGGGTATGCCCAAACACAAGCCGCTGATCAAGTTCCTCAGTGAAACAGGAATTCGGGCCATCCTGCAGAAGACGGAAGCCATCTACCTGGCGGAAAACAAAAAGTTGCTGCCTGAGGCAGACAAGCCCCTTTTCTTTGTTATCGAAGAAAAGGATAACAGCGTAGAGCTGACTGAAAAAGGAATTGACTTGATAACCGGCGAGGGCGAAGATCCCAAGTTCTTTATTCTTCCGGAGATCGGCGTAGAGTTGAATAAGATTGAAAACGACACGAGCATTCCGGAGGAAGAACGGTTGAACCGAAAGGAAGCGCTCATTCGCGACTACCAAATCAAGGCCCAGCGCATTCACAGCGTCAACCAACTCCTTAAAGCATACACGCTTTTTGAAAAAGACCAGGAATACATCATCGTTGATGGCAAGGTTAAAATCATCGACGAGCAAACCGGCCGTGTTATGGAAGGCAGGCGGTATTCCGACGGACTCCACCAGGCCATTGAAGCCAAGGAGAACGTGAAGGTGGAAGACGCCACCCAGACGTATGCGACGATCACACTTCAGAACTACTTCCGGATGTATCACAAGCTCGCCGGTATGACAGGTACTGCAGAGACCGAAGCCGCAGAGTTCTGGAACATTTACAAACTGGATGTGGTGGTGATCCCGACAAACAAGCCCGTGATCAGGAAGGACTACGATGACCTCGTATATAAAACTGTCCGGGAAAAGTTTAACGCTGTCATCGAAGAAATTCAGCGGTTGACCAACGAGAACCGGCCAGTGCTGGTAGGCACAACGTCAGTTGAAATTTCCGAGTTGATCAGCCGGATGCTTCAGATTAAAAAGATCAAGCACCAGGTTCTCAACGCCAAGCATCACCAGCGGGAAGCGGAAATCGTAGCCGAAGCAGGTAAGCCGGGCACCGTTACCATCGCTACCAATATGGCAGGCCGCGGTACCGACATCAAGCTTACGCCTGAATCGCGCGCGGCGGGAGGTCTGGCCATTATAGGTACAGAACGGCACGAGTCGCGCCGTGTTGACCGTCAGTTGCGCGGACGCGCCGGCCGTCAGGGCGACCCGGGTACCTCGCAGTTTTACGTATCACTCGAAGACAACCTCATGCGCCTGTTCATGCCGCCGCGTATCGCAAGGATCATGGACCGGCTTGGATTGAAGGAAGGCGAGGTCATCCAGCATCGGATGGTAACCAACTCGATCGAGCGCGCTCAGAAGAAGGTTGAAGAGAACAACTTTGTGATACGCAAGCGACTTTTGGACTACGATAACGTGATGAACTCGCAGCGCGAGGTTATCTACAGGCGCTTTACGGCGAGCGTTTAGAACTCGACATTCTCACCATGCTCTTCGATACCGTCGAAGATATGGTGATCAATGCCACCGCAGCCAGCGACTACGAAAGCCTGAGACTCAATGCACTCAGTGTGCTGGGTCTCGACTACGAAATCTCACGTGACGAATTTTCCAGCTGGGATCAGGCCAGGCTTTCACAGGATCTTTACAATAAGGCCCTTGAGCATTATCAACGGAAGAACCGTCAGATTGCCGAAAAGGCACTGCCTGTAATCAAGGAGATTCATCGCACTCGTGGTGCAACGATTCAGAACATACTTGTGCCGTTTACGGATGGGAAGAAGCAGATCGGCGTAGCGGCGAACCTTGCCCGCTGCGTGGAAACAAACAACGCGGAACTGATCAAGGCCATGGAAAAGATGATCACCCTGGCGATCATCGACCATCACTGGAAAGAGCACCTTCGCGACATGGACGACCTAAAGCAATCGGTGCAAAACGCCGTCTATGAACAGAAGGATCCGCTGTTGATTTACAAGTTCGAAGGATTCGAAGCGTTTAAGCGATTCCTGGCCCGCGTGAACGAGGACACCATCTCCTTCCTCATGAAAGCGGAGATACCGGAGCAACAACCCGACCAGGTGCAGGAAGCGCGAACCCAGCGGAGGGTTCGGCTGAGCGAGCAGAAGGAAGAGTCGAAGTCGCTCCTCAGCGGCGACGGAAACGCAAGTCCGCAGCAAACCAGCAGACCTCCGCAGGAAAAGGTGATGCCGGCGCGATCCGAAAAAGTCGCAGGGCGTAACGACAGGGTAACCGTACAGTATGCCGACGGGCGCGTCCTCAAGGACGTGAAATTTAAGAAGATCGAAGACGACCTGCGCAACAACAAATGCGTTATAATAAATTGATCATGCGCCTCTTCACCCTCAGCCTCGTTTTCATTGCAGGCTGCGCCGTTCAGAAGCCATCGGGCACGACCGGCACGAGTTATTCCGAAGACCTCTCTGTGCTTAGGCCGGAGGTTGAATCAGTGGATTCAACCCTTACGGTGACACCCGTGCGCAAGACGGAGTATGTTGAAGCAAAGCATGCTGTGAACGATCGGCTCGATACCGTTCTCGACAGCATTGACCGTATCAATCTTTCGCGGAGGTATATCGACGGGTTCACCATTCTCGTGTACTCCGGACTTGACCGCGAAGCTGCACTTAACGTGCGAAAGGAACTCACCACAGCTATTCCCGACCTGGATTCGGAGATAGAATACGCCCAGCCGAACTTCCGCGTACGCGCCGGTACCTACTTCAGCCGGCTGGACGCACAAAAAGACTATGTCGCAGTGAAACGGCTCTTTCCAAATGCTATCATAACGCCGTCGCGAATTCCGATACAGTCTGACAAGTAGTTGGAACACCATGCACTAACATCTATAACTTTTTTGCCTTGAATCTTCTTGATAGAATCAAAGATCTCTCTCTGAAATACTCCAGTGAGGTGGTTTCTATGAGACGGCACCTCCACGCAAACCCGGAGCTGTCGTACGAAGAATACAACACGGCGCGTTACGTCGCCGAACAACTCCGGTCGTTCGGGATAGAGCCGGTAGAAGGTGTGGCCACAACCGGCCTTATCGCGGAAATCAAGGGCAAAAATCCGGATAAGAAAACGGTGGCACTCCGTGCGGACATGGATGCCCTGCCCATTAACGAAGCGTCAGACGTTCCCTATCGATCGAAAAATCCGGGTGTCATGCACGCTTGCGGTCATGACGCACATACTTCGTCGTTGCTGGGCACAGCCCGAATCCTGCAGGAAGTAAAAGATCAGTTCGAAGGAACGGTACGGCTACTGTTTCAACCGGGTGAAGAAAAAAATCCCGGCGGAGCCTCGTACATGATCCGCGACGGCGCACTAGAGAATCCCCGACCGGCCGGGATCATTGGGCAGCATGTGTATCCGGTGCTGGATGCGGGCAAGGTGGGTTTTCGCGAGGGAATGCTCATGGCCAGCGCCGACGAGATTTATCTTCGCGTAATCGGCAAGGGAGGACATGGTGCGTGGCCGGAACTCGCCGTCGACCCGGTGGTTATCGCTTCGCACATTATCGTAGCGCTGCAACAGATCATAAGCCGGAACGCAAGTCCGAAGCAACCCACTGTCCTCACATTCGGAAAAGTCATCGCCAATGGCGCTACCAACATCATCCCCGATGAAGTAAACATCGCCGGAACTTTCCGTGCCATGAACGAGACCTGGAGAAACGAAGCCCTGGAAAAGATCCAAAAGATGGCGGAGAGTATCGCCGCCGGTATGGGCGGTCGCTGCGAAGTCGACATATCCCGCGGCTATCCTTATCTCGAAAACAATCCCGAACTCACGAGGCGGTTGCGCGAGGCCGCAGTTGAGTACGTCGGACCGGAAAATGTTGTGGACATCGATTATTCTCTGGGTGCCGAAGACTTCGCGTACTATTCGCAAGTGGTGCCGGCGTCCTTTTACCGGCTTGGTACCCGAAATACAGATAAGGGCATCACGTCCTACCTGCACACGCCAACCTTCGATATTGACGAAGACGCCCTGAAGATCAGCCCTGGGCTGATGGCCTGGATGGCAATAAGCGAACTGGGCGTGGCGTGACCCAGGGGTAGGGTATGTTAAACCGGAACAGGGATGGGCGACGTTACGTATATGTTTTGGCCAGCACGTCATTCGACTCCGTGTATGTATATCAACAGAAGGCCGTGGAAAGCGTACCCTCTGCCGCCACGGTAACATGGTATTGCATCAGTGTTTATTATCACTGGTTCTCAAAAAGAAACTTTGGAGGCAACCGGCACGGTTATTTATTCTGAAGAATTACCGGTCTGACGTCCAGGTAGTTCGCCCGACCGGGAACATAGGTTGATTTTTGGTTATATTGCATAGAGGCACGACATGGCCGTTAAGGAAAAAATACTAAAGCTGCTAAAGCTGGAAAATCTCTTCGAAAGCGTTTCCGGGTACGTAGAAAGCAAGCTCGAACTCTTCAAGATGGAAATCCGGGAGGAGGTCGCAGGCATTGTTGCCCGGATATTGGTCGTTCTCCTCATTGGCCTTTGCTTTCTTTTATTTCTAATTTTGGCCAGTATCGGGCTCGCCTATTACCTGGGGACTCTTGTCGGCATGACCGGCGGCATCATGATCGTGGCCGGGTTTTATTTGTTGGTATTCGCGCTGATGATTGGCTTTCGCGAACAGGTTTCGGAAAGCATAAACAACATGGTGATAAGTATGGTCCGCGCATCTAAAAAGAACAAAGATGAAGGTCGCTGAAAAAGATGATTCTAAAGAAAAGCTTCGTGAAAAGTCGGAAGCTTATAAGGCCGCTATCGAACATGAAGTGAAGGAGTTAGGCGATCGCACGGAGCGTGCCTTGGTCAACGTCGCCATCGTGGCCGGTGCAGTAGGCGTCGCCTATCTTGTGTATCGCGGCCTTACGTCGTCCAAGTCGAAATCTAAAAAGTCAGGCAAGGCGCGTCGCAAGGAACTTGTTGCGGTAGAGGATGACGAGCCCGAAACTCACACGGAATCACGTTTCACAGCCATTCTCAGCAGCGTGGGTACCGTGTTGGCATCCCAGGCGGCAGCTTATCTTCTGACCTTTGCCCGTCAGAAGCTTATCGATTATCTGAAGGAGAGTTCAGAACAGAACAAGGACAACAATCAACCCGCCAGCGAATGAGCCTGCTCACCACGCTGCTGGAGAGCCAGCAGAAGGGGAAGAAATCCATTGCCGTTCTTATTGATCCGGATAAAGCCGACGACAGCAACCATCTACAGGTTCTGATCAACCTCGCGAACGAGAACTGTATCGATTTTTTCTTTGTCGGAGGCAGCCTGGTGACGACAACGAATCTTTCCGACGTCGTACGCCAGATCAAGGAAAATGTTACGATACCTGTTGTACTCTTCCCGGGCAACTCCATCCAGATCGATCCTAACGCGGATGCGCTGTTGTTCCTGTCGCTGATATCAGGCCGCAACCCGGAGTTGTTGATCGGTCAACACGTTGTCGCGGCGCCTATCATCCGGAACACCCGAATCGAAGTAATTCCTACGGGTTATATGCTGATCAATTCGGGGCGTATCACGTCGGTAGCCTATATCAGCAATACGACACCGATTCCCGATGACAAATATTCGCTAGCAGCATGTACAGCTATGGCCGGCGAAATGCTTGGGTTAAGGACGATATATCTTGATGCTGGTAGCGGCGCGGAGCATCCCGTCAGTCCGAAAATGATCAGCGCCGTGCGCAAGGCCGTGAAGGTTCCTCTTATTATTGGCGGTGGTCTGAACACCGCGAGGAAAGCGATCACTGCGCTCGAAGCGGGGGCAGACCTTATTGTCATTGGCAATGCGCTTGAGAAGAATCCGGACCTACTGAGTGAGGTGTCGGATAAAGTGTATGAGTGGAACCGGACCGTGGACTCCCGATAGCTATCTTGGGGAAAGTCGTTTCATGATTCCCTTTGCTTTTTGTAGCAAAACAAAGGCAGCGAAACCTCCAAAAAAACTAAAGTATCTTGAGAAGTGTGCCGAACCGTACTTTTTTCAGAAGCGTGACGTCGCACGCCTGCGATGCCTTCTCTCCCGATAGTATAGGGTAATGTACAATAAGCTCATAAAGAATAAGGTTCCCGACAATATCCACGCTAAGTGCTCCGTATGATCGCTCGCGCCATCATGACTGTGGTGTGCGTCCTGATCGCCGTGGCCATGGGCGCCTTCGCCTTCCGCAAAGTGAAAGAACTGCACGTACGCGTCAACGTATTCCCGGCCTGCCCGAACATCGTTCACATCGTAGTTCTTCAATGCCATTGCCCTGTCGAAGCGACGCTTCAATTCCGGAAAATCCTCCTTCGGAACCAGGTCAGCTAATGGATCGAGACTTCCGAGTTCTATGGATTTGTCTGCAGCGAGAATTTTCTCATCCACTGGTGTACCTGCGGGCAGAACACCGGTATAGGGGACACCTTCTCCAGCCCTGTGGATCCTGACTAAAGTTTCGAAGAAGTAATTGTCAGCGAGCGCTCTGGCTTCAGGACCTAGCGCCCTGACCTTCGTTGTTCGTTCGAATGCGTCTCTGATTTCCGCTTCATCGGCAGCGGGCACCCAGATGAGAACATAATTAACATTATTCTCTTCCAGGGCTTTGATTGCGGCCGCAACTACGGGCCCATCTTTGGTGTCACAATGCGCAAAAGACGCTTGTGAAAGCATCCCCAGACCTGCAAGAAGCAGGATTGATAAAGTAAACCGTCCCATGTCGTCAACTGATAAATGTTCTTCAAGTTACGTTGACACTGTTGTGAGCGGTATGATTCTGATCACGCGCTTAAATGAAGAATATCAGCCTCTGAAGGAATTCACTGGTTAAGCATAGCCTCTATCAATGGTTCGCGAACCTCAACAAATTTGTCGCTATTGGAAAGAAATATCACAACGATATCATCTTCGATGCCCCGCATGATTTGAGATCTGAATCCGCTTGCCCCTCCCGCATGGCCAACGAAAATGTGCCTTCTGCCATTGATCTCGGGGTCGTTTATATACCAGCCCAACCCATATCTCACTTTTTCACTATAGGGTGTAAACACCATCTTCAAACTGCCTTCTGAAAGCAGGACCGAATTGTTCAATGCCTGATGCCATTTGAACAAGTCCTCGACCGTAGAATAAGCCCCGGCCGCTGAAAATGATTGGGAAATATCCCAATACGGCGCGCCTACGAACCCGTCTCCCTGTTTCACATAGCCAGTAGCCATGCCCTTGAGAATAAGGCTATGGTTGTAGTAGCCCGAACTACTCATCCCCAATGGATTGAATATTTTTTGGTCCAGTAGAGTAGCATAGTCAGTCCTCGTCACTTTCTCAAGGATCACACCCAGCAGATAGTATCCAACGACGTTGGAGTATCGGAATTCAGTCCCCGGAGCAAACTCCAAATCCGACTGGCAATACGTTTTGACAAACTCCTCCCTCTCCATGGGTTTGTATCGCTCGGTTAGTTCGGGATTTGGAATGCCGTGAGTATGTGTCAACAGGTGTCTTATCGTGATTCTCCCTCCAGTGTCTCTTCTGAAGTCAGGAAGGTAGTTTGCAATAGGAGCATCCAGGTTAAGGATTCCATTCTCGACCTGCTGCATGACGAGGACAGCCGTAAACTGCTTTGTCATTGAACCGATCAAAAATTTCGTTTCAACTCCATTTGGTATGTCGAAGGATCGGTTTGCTTTTCCATACGCCTTCTCGAAGACTATCTGTCCATTTAGCCCGACCAGAACTACACCGCTTAGATTTTCCCTGCGATCGATTTCCTGAAGCACTTTGGAAATCGCCTCCACCTGCCCAAATGTTGCAGTGGTCGTCAGCAGAAAGATTGCACTTATCAGTAGCCTCATGGTCAAGGTATTTATTGAACACAACACCTGGCGGGACCCCCTGGGGTTCTTCTCCTCCACGCGACTCGTGGGCCATCAATTATTCCTCAAAAACCTTCAACAACATTCCAGGCGACCCTCCTCGGGAACATCCCGGATACCATTGTGATTGACTTGATAGATCCCGCTTTTGCCCGGGGATATTACTTCACTCGCGTATTCTTAAACCGTCCAAGCAATCCCAAGCCGACATTAGCCAGAAAAAAGATCTGACCGAATAGAAACAACAGAGCAAGTACCTGCATGGCCTGGCCGATGATTTCATACTCCCCACGGAAACCTGGCAAAGGCATCAGACCAATAAAAAGCAAAGCCAAAATCAATACGACCGGAACGACGGTGGTGAGAACATGTACCCACGTGAAGGCTCGGGAGTAAAGAATTTCGCTTGCTGCCAGGTATACCAACCAAAACGACAGCAGGAAAAAGGGAACGAACCACACCATGCTGTCCAATGGAACGTTAAACATGACCTTCTCGCGAAGGTCCACATTAACAATAGGCGTAAGGGCAAGCCCAAATAACAGGACCAACGTTGCAAACAAGAGCAGAACGAAGGGATCCTTTTTCAAATTCAATGATGTCTTCATAAGGGCTTTGTGTTTAGAATAAAAGTACGCCTTTTTCCCACTAAAGGCGATCCGTTTCCGGGCCTGCTACCACGAATTTTCCGGATATTGTGACATCATCGTCCGTGGATGCTGACCGACGACTTAACGATCTGCTCCAATACATCGAGGTTAAGATCGGACAATTTGTTAAAGTAAATGCAAGACTTGGATTTTTTGAACTTACCCAACGCGTTAAGAAGCTTTTCATCTTCATGTCCCGGCACAGTAACATAGAGGGTCAGCTGGGCCTTTCTGGGTGAAAACCCTACTATGGGAGCATCTCCTTCGTGACCACTTGCATACTTGTAATGGTAACTCCCGAATCCAATGATAGACGGTCCCCACATTCTCGGCTCAAACCCTGACCATTTGCGCATGAGTTCAATGAGACGAAAGCTTTCCTGCTTCTTTTCTTCCTTGTCGACAAACGCGTTTACGAAATCAACAACGCTGGCGTCCGTTTCGGCTGTTTTGTTTTTGCGCGGCATACAAGAATAGGTTCGATCCGCTCAACAGGGCGGGATTGTTTGTAAAACAATTTAACCGCGCTACTTTATTCTCCCCTCCAAATAAGTACAAATTTTTCTGTCAATAATACTATTTTACAATATTATCATAAATAATATCTATTAAAATATACTATTTTTACAATTAATGTCGAAAACGATCAAATTGAAGCCTATTTCGAAGGATCTCATTATTGAACGGATGCGGTTCGAGAACCCCTGGTGGGTGTCGGCTTCCATTGACCGAGACTACAGCCAGCTGCCCCGCCGGCCTTACTTTAATTTATTTTTTCCCCTGGTCAATGAAACAGATGTGCGGAGGGCGGTGGTGTTGATGGGGCCGCGGCGCGTCGGAAAAACGGTGATGATGCACCATGCCATTGAAAAGTTGATTCAGTTGAGTCAGCCGAAACAAAAGATCTGCTACATCGGCATCGACAATCCCATCTATCTGAACATTTCCCTGGAGCAACTTTTTTTGCTGGCCACAAAAGCAGCCGGCATTGAAGAGACCAAAGGATGGTTTGTATTCTTTGACGAGATACAATATCTCAAAGACTGGGAAGTGCATTTGAAAGTGTTAGTGGACAGTTATCCGCACACAAAGTTCATTGTATCAGGATCTGCCGCCGCCGCCTTGCGCCTGAAGAGCAGCGAAAGCGGCGCCGGCCGGTTCACAGAGTTTATGCTCCCGCCGCTGACGTTTCATGAATACATACACATGAAAGGATACGCGGACCTTATCCGTCCTTCTGCCGTTACGTGGAACGGCCATGTCAGTCGCTTTTACACTACGATCAACATCAAAGCAATTAACCGCCACTTCATTGATTACATCAATTTCGGCGGCTACCCGGAAGTGATCTTCTCGGAAAAAATCCAGGCAAACCCCGGTCGTTATATTAAAAGCGATATCGTCGACAAAGTATTGTTGCGCGACCTGCCCAGCCTGTATGGTATACAGGATGTGCAGGAATTGAATGCATTCTTTACCACGCTGGCCTACTATAGCGGTAGTGAAGTTTCCCTGGACTCACTTTCAAAAGGCAGCGGTGTGCAAAAGAACCTTTTAAAGAAATACCTGGAATACCTGGAGGCAGCATTTCTCATCAAAGTGGTTCATCGCATCGATGACAATGCAAAGAAATTCCAACGCGCAACATTCTACAAAATATTCCTTACCAACCCTTCGTTGCGAAGCGCGCTCTTTTCACCGCTTGACGCCAGTGACGAAGCGCTGGGCAATATGGTGGAGACCGCCATCTTCGCTCAGTGGCTGCACCGTGAATGGTTCACACCATGGTATGCGCGGTGGACGGCCGGGCGATTTCAGGGTGAAGTGGATATGGTTGGGCTGGATCCGAAAAAATTTAAACCGCTCTGGGCGTTGGAGATAAAATGGACGAACCGCTTCTATGAGCGCCCCGATGAACTTAAAAGTCTTGATCACTTTTGTGAAAAGAACAACCTGAAATCAGCGCTCATTACCACCATCGATAAAGAGGGAAATCTTCGCTATAAAGACATGGATTATACATTCGTACCGGCGGCGATGTATGCGTACGTTATCGGGCTGAACACCCTCGAGAAGAAGAAAAGCAAAGGTTAGCGTACTCTGCCATCAGCAATGATTTCATCTGTTTAGCTGGGAGTTATTTAAAACGGGCGCACGATTCAATTTTCCAACATCTTCCCGTGAACTGGACAATAATTCCACGACCCATTCATTTTCTCCTTGTCGACCGGGCAAAATTTCGGGGGCATAAGGGTCACCAGCGGGAGCTTCCAGAAAAACTCAGCGTTTGAATGCGATACTTTAAACTCGCCCTTGCGCTTTGCTTGGACCAGATTCTTCCCGTCTTCATCCTTCACTTTAAAAAAGTAATAGTGGAGTCCCTGTCCCATTTGTCCGAGCGTTTGAGCAAAAATTGGCTTCATACTCTCCGCGACAGTCAATACCTCAGCATCAATCTGGTCATCCGCAAGGGGAAAATATTCCAGGCTGTCGCCGACAAGAACGGTAATTGATTTGCCTATTTCTTCCTCCGAGGCAAAATTCATTGTTCCGTCGGGATTTACACTTAGGTCGCACGCCCAAAGCACTAAGTAATCTTCAAACAAGATCTCGACCTGCTCAATCGTCTCTTGCGAAATGCCTCCGTAGTCCTTCAACGAGATCCTCCAGTATTCCGTTGGAATCCACCATACCATGCTCATCTTGTTATCCCTTTTATTCCATTGCTGAATCTCTCTCATTAAATCCATAAGGCTGACTTCCGTCTCTGTTTGTCCTATAGTCGTCAACGGAATACTTAAAAGGAATGCAAGCAGCAGTACTTTCATCATTTTTTGTGTCGAAATCATCGGGGATCCTCTCAATATTTATCCATTAGCTAGATGCGCCGCCGGTCACCTTTATACGCTCAGAAGCCCTACTGTAACCACTTTT
>JAJJPK010000218.1:0-9249 GCA_032907565.1 Cyclobacteriaceae bacterium
ACTGAAGTACTACGAGCCCCTTACGCAGATAGCCACCCGACTTATTCCACTGTACAGAACCCTTGATTGAAGTTACGGGCCTCAGCCCCGAAAGCATCAACGACGGCCACAAACTTGAAATGATACCCGCCAGGAAGCAAAGGCCCATTATGAAGGCCACGGTTTGTCCGTTACCGAGAAAGTCGTTCGTGATTCCAAATCCAAAATAGTCGTTGACCACGGGCAGCATCTGATAGGTTAGCAGCAGACCCAGGGTCACCGCCAGTGAACAAACGATCAGGCTCTCGGTCATGAACTGAAGGACCAGCTGTCCCCTATGACTGCCCATCACCTTTCTCACTCCGATCTCGCGAAGGCGACCCAGCAATTGCGAAATGGTCAGGTTCACAAAATTAACGCAGGAGATCAACAGGATAGCCCCCGCAATGATGGCAAGGATACTTACTACCCGCTGACTGCTCGTGTTCCTGAAATGCAGGCCTTCAAGTGGAAGAAGGAAAATCTTATTGTTCTTCCTTTCGGGAAGAAAATGACGACCGGGAAAATCAGCCAGCTTTTGCTCCATCTCCGCCCGGGTAATGTTGGGTGAAAGCTGCACGTATGCAGTCATCAGCATATTGTACCAATTTCCCGCCTGGTCCGGCTTTAGCCAATCCGGTCCGCTCTGCCATGGTATAAGGACCTCAAATTGCAGGCTGGAATTGCGCGGCGGATCTTCAATGACAGCTGCTACGGTAAGATGCCGGTCTTCATTCACGAGTGATACCGTCTGGCCCAAAGGATCCCCGTCGCCGAAAAGTTTTTCTGCCATGGACTGGGTGAGTGCCAATTTTCCCGGCGTAGAAACCGCCGCGTGCAGGTCGCCACTGATCGTCTTGAAATCGAACATGTCCGCGAATCCGCTGTCGACAACATGGTAACCGCTTCTCAGGTAGGAATCGCCCGCCTGAAGAATGTCTTCGCCGTCAAAAAAACGGGTGCTATGAAGAATGTCCGGATATTCTTCATCCATGACCGGAGCTTGCGGCGTGACAATCAAGTCGCTGATATCTTCTTCACCAGCGTCGGGCCAGGATTCGGCGACGCGGTATATGTGAGCAGAATTCTCGTGGAATTTGTCGAACGACCGCTCATAGTTTACGATCAGGAATAGCAACAACGAGGCGGCAAACCCGGTGCAAAGTCCCACAATATTGATCGCGGAGTAACTCTTATATTTCACAAAGTTTCTCCAGCCCGTGCGCAGGTAGTTCGTGATCATGGCGACAAGATTAGAGGGGTATGTTCCGTATAGTCTTTTAGCAATAGCCGGCCGGGCAAGCATGATGACATCCCAGACAAAGAGGAAACTCGCCTTCCGTATGCCACACGTCTCGGCGTTCTCGAGGAAGACCTCAGTCATGTCCCCTTCAATTTCCTCCACGTATTCGTCGCGGACGATGCTGCGCAACAGCCTCAGCAGCCATTGGGGTGGGTGGACATCTTCCGGCGTGTTCATGACTATTGCATGTCGTACGTTAGTTGAGGGATCGATTCCCAGAGCCCTGAACGTATTTCTTTTAGTTCAGCAAGCACCTTCTGTGCATACCGTGTGATCGTGTAAATGCGTTTGCGTTTCCCTCCCCTTTTTCGTGTTGCCTCGCCTAGTTCCGATTTGAGAAACCCCTTGTCTTCCAGCCTCTTGAGTGCCGACTGCACCGATCCGACACTGAGTCGCTGCCGCATGCGCCGTTCAAGCTCGCGTTTGATCTCAACACCGTAGGCCTCCTCCTGCAATACAGCGACTGTAAGCAATACGAACTCTTCAAACTCCCCAAGCTTTGTTTTCTTCATTTGATATTATTCGTAACTGCAGTAAATATAGACGGGCGGTTTGGAATGTCAATAGTCTGGCCCTAAAAAATCTCCCCGGGACTCAATCCCGTCGTCCCGCAGGTATAAGTTTAGACTTACAGGTTCATCAAAATTCGTAAATAGCTTCCAAAACGCATTCTGTGACCTGGAGAAAGCAGCTACTCACGACAATCATATTATCAGCGTGTATCTTGTTTTGCACCGATGCCCTTGGCCAACATACCGTGACCGGGAAAGTGACCGATGCTGAAACCCGCGAACCGCTGCCCTATGCCACCATTAGCCTTCACAGCCCTGCCGACAGTGCACTCGTCACGGGCGGCATCACCAACGAAACGGGCACCTTTTCCTTCGAAGCCCCCGCGGGCACCTATTACGCCGTAGTAAACTTCGTAGGCTATCCTTCCCGGACTCTTGGTGCAGTAGTGCTTCAATCCGGAAGGCCTGTTGTCGATCTCGGCGAAATCCAACTCCAGGCAGAATCCACGAGCCTCGAAGAGGTAGTAGTCCAGGGACAGAAAGACTTTATCGAAATGACCCTCGACCGAAAGATCTTTAACGTAAGCCAGGACCCCATCAATGCCGGACGCACCGCGGCCGATATTCTTGGCAACCTCCCCTCGGTCTCCATCGACGGTCAGGGCAACATCAACCTGCGGGGAAGCAGCAACGTTCAGATCCTCATCGACGGAAAGCCGTCTGGCCTGCTGAGTTTCAATGGTGCGGAAGGGCTGCGACAGTTGCAGGGCGCCATGATCGACCGGGTGGAGATCATCACCAACCCGTCGGCGCGGTATCAGGCAGAAGGTATGGCCGGGATCATCAACATCGTGCTGAAAAAAGAACAGCGACGCGGCATAAACGGCTCGTTCGACTTCACGGCGGGGCAGCCACACAATTACGGAGCAGCCATCAACCTGAACTACCGGCGCGAAAACCTCAACTTTTTCATCAATTACGGTATCCTCTACTTCGAAATCGAAAATCCCCACAGCAGCCGTTACCAGGAATTTTATCGCAACGACACAACTTTCATTACCCAGCAAAACAACATTTCAAGACAGACGTCCTTTTCCAACAACATCCAGGTTGGAGCCGACTACTTTTTCAGCGAAACGAGTATCCTAACCACTTCATTTACAAACCGCCACCGTAAGGGCACGCGAAACACAGACATCGAGTATGCCGACTATCTGTTCAACACCGACAACCCTACCGGCATTATCCGTCGCTACCAGGACGAGGAAGAGACAGAGCCCAACATGGAGTATGCTTTGAGTTACAAGAAGAACTTCGGCAAGGAGGACCACGAACTGTCGGCCCTACTGAGCTATCTCAACAACTGGGAAGACTCTGACCAACTTTACACCGAACGGACGTTCCTTGCCGGCGGAACGCCTTCCGGAGATCCTGACCGTCTCCAGCATTCCGACAACTACGAAACCGAAAAGCAACTGCTCCTCCAGGCTGACTATACTTATCCCTTCAGCGAAAATGGAAAGTTCGAAGCCGGTATCCGCAATACACTCCGAGACATCACGAACGATTTCATCGTCACCGAGCTGAATGGTGAGGTATGGATCCCCCTCGAAGGTCTGGACAACGACTTTTACTATGATGAGAACATCTACGCCGCCTATGCGATCGTGTCCAACAAGTTCGGAAAGGCTTCCTATCAACTCGGGTTGCGCGGCGAATACACCGACCTGACTACCGAGCTACTCCAAACCGGCGAGGTAAATCATCGCGAATATTTCAATCTTTTTCCTTCAGCACACTTTACATACGACCTCGGCAGAAAAAACACGATCCAGGTGAGCTACAGCCGGCGGCTGCACCGACCGACATACAACGATCTCACGCCGTTCTTTACGTTTCTCGACAACCGGAACTTCGTAAGTGGAAATCCCGATCTCAACCCCGAGTACACGCACGCTTTTGAGGTCGGTCACATCAAGCACTTTGGCGCGGGTTCGATTAGCTCGGCACTGTATTACCGGCATACCAACGACAAGATCGAACGCATCCGATACGTAAATGAGGAAGGTTTTGCCACAACGAAACCGTACAATCTTCTTGAAGAGGACGCGTTCGGCGCCGAGTTTATTTCCTCATTTCAGCCAGTGCAATGGTGGAAGACGGATCTGAACCTGAATTTTTATCGAGCGATGGTTGATGGCCGCAACCTGGACGAAAGCTTTGAGAGCGACACCTACACATGGTTTGGCCGCCTCACAACGCGGTTTACCTTGTGGGGCAATACCGACCTTCAGCTAAGGGGGAATTACGACGCGCCGCAACAACGCCCGCAGGGCGAACGGCTCGGCACGGCCTATCTCGACCTTTCGATCACGCGCGACATCCTCAAACAAAAAGGAACACTGACACTCAATGTGGTCGACGTCTTCCGCAGCAACCGGTTTCGCATGATCACCGAAGGCGCGACATTCTATACGCGCGACAATTTCCTCCGCAGTCCCCGGCAAGTAATCCTTACCTTTAATTACCGTCTAAACCAGGCAAAGAAACCCAAGCCGGATACGCAGGAGTGAAATCAGTAGTGAACAATATTGCATTCGGGATTCCTCTTCGCGAAATCGCGCACCCGTTTTTCTGAGATGCCGGTGTTGTAGCATTTCAGGGATTTCAATTTTAGCTTCATTACTGCATCAAGGCGCCGAACCCTCGTGTTGGAACAATCGAGTTCATCGAGCGTTTCCAAGTCTTCAAGAGGGTCGAGCCGTATTATCTGGGTGCCCGCGCAATTCAGCTTCCTGAGATTGAGCAGCTCCGACAACGGCGAAAGGTCGTCAACGGGTGTGTTCGATATATCCACCTCTTCCAAGTCGGTTAATGCAGCCAGTGGTTCGATGTGGCGCACCGGACTGTTCGTCGCCCTGATCGTTCTCAGCGATGTGAGGCCGGCGATCGGTGAAAGGTCGCTGACCATCGTACCCGTAATGTGCAACTCGCGAAGGCGCACAAACTGGGTGAGCGGTTGCAAATCGGCAACCGGCGCGTTAGACACGCGCATTACTTGCAGCTCCACCAGGCGGTGAAGATCCTCTGACAGCGCATCCTCGCGTACCGGCACATGCTCCGTGAGTACCGCTTTCCATTCGTCTGCCATTTCGTTCCACCATGTTACCAGCGTTTCTGTTTTGAACACGACGAGACACTCCGGATTTCGGCGCAAAAATTCCTGCACCTGGCTCTCACTAACGCCAGTGCCGTCAATGTAAAGACGTTCAAGATCCGCGGCGGCCATCACAGGTTCGATGTTCGGTATCCTGGTGCCGGAGGCATTGAACACCTGCAGCCGTCTGAAATTCCGGATGATGGAAATATCTTCTACGCGAGTCTCGCTGATATCGAGATACCGGAGGTTGCGATGACTCCGCAAGGGAGAAAGGTCGCTTACGGTTGTCTTTGCGGCAACGACCGCTTCAAGGTTTCTCATTCTATCGAGCGGCTCGAGCGACTGTATGGCGATGTTACCTCCGAAGTTTATGGAATCCAGGTTCGTAACCCTGGCCAGCTCCTCTTTGGAAGGATCCCGCCCCACACCGGCCGCGGTGCTCAGCACATTGCGCCATTCGGCAGTGAGGGATCCCCACCACGACTGAAGGTCTTCGGTGTCGAATATCACGAGCACACCCGGGCGCGCCGTCATAAAGTCGTCAGCAATCGTGCCGGTGATGCCCGTATGATCGCAATACACCCGCTCAAGGTTCTTCAGGTTTTGCAGCGGTCGCAAGTTGGCAACAGCGGTATGGTTCAGCGATACAACTTTCAGGTTTTCAAGTTTGGCCAAAGCGCTTATGTCCTGGAAGTAGGTGCTGTCAAGGCTGAGGACTTCGAGTTGGTTCAGGCCAGAGAGTGGTGTTAAATCGCGGACGAGCGTCTGAGATGCGTCGACCTCCACAAGGGATGTCAGCGCCGCCAACGGCTGGAGATCTGAAACAGGCGCCGCTTCCATGTGCAAGTATTTTAATGACGTACAGGCGGAAAGCGGGCTAATGTCGAGCACACCCGTCCTGCTAATGTCGAGTGTCTCCAGGCCCGGCATCTGCCCCACTACTGTGAGGTCGTTGACGGGTGTACCGGCAAGGACAAGACGCGTCAGCTTGTCGGAATATTTCAGCGGCGTAAGATCCGTTACGGTTGTTCCGGAAATGTCCAGTTCTACAAGTCCCGTAAGATTACGGATCGGCGTTAGATCCGTGATATCAGTTCCTGACAGGTCGAGGGTTTTGAGGGCGGACAGTTCAGCGAGTGGCTCTATGGTGCGGATATACCGGTTGTCGCTAAGATCGAGAGCATCGATTGACGTCATGTTCTTGATGTCATCGATCGTTATGCTATCGGCAGTAATGCCCAACCGTCTCTTGAATATCGACTGCCATTCGTATGACAATTGGCTCCACCATCCTTGCAACGCCTTCGACTCGTCGAACACGTTGGTATAGATGCTGACGATTTTGAGGTCCTGGTCGTCCGGGTTGTAATTGATTTCGATATAACGAGGAATGGTCTTGTTTACCTGCTTCCCTCCCACCGTAGTACCGCGAAGGTTACGTGCGGTTGTGACCTTATAGAACAGCTCACCGTTGGCGTTTACCTCACCTTTGATATTCCGGATGTTGAAATCGAAGGTAGCGTCTTCAAAGAAGAAGTCTACATCCTTAAGATAGGCTTGAACGTCCTTGTTGGTGATTACGCTCCGAGCCTCATCGAGGTCGTCTTCCACCTGTACCTTGTCGTCGCGGAAGATCTTGGTGTAGCTTTCCCTGATGAGCACGTCTTTGTCGCGTGCGGACGTCTCCTTGCTGCCGATCGTATTCAGCACATATTGCAGGAACGCCACGATGTCGCGAACCTTCTGCTCGTGTTCGGCCGGATCGGGCCGTTGTGCCATCGCACTTTGGAAGGATGCGACGACCAGAAGTAAGACTGTAATCCAGCGCCCTACAGGTTTCATGTGATTTTCCTTTTCCCCTTCAGGCGTCACCATCATTTTGCCGCCAGTTCGTAGTACAGGTACCGCCTTAATGTCGTCTTTTCGCTTTCGTTGTTAACCTTGACAAGGTTCGATATAAGCCATCCGGTATTGTAACCGGGCCGGTTGAACTGGGAAAGTTCAAAGTACCAGCCGTCGATCTGGAAGAAATGGAACTTCACCTCCGTTATGCTCTGAAATTTCAGGCTGCCCTTTCGTATTTCATAGAGCAAGAGGGTAAGGTGATCCGGACGGAACCGCTTGGTCGTGTACTGGCTCACGCTATCAGGGTTCAGGAACGCCTTTCGGAGGTTCATGAAGTCGAGCTCATGGCTGAGCGGATGCAGGAACCGGCCGACGCGTGTGGTATCTCGTCCGAAGTAGGGCTCGAACATATCCGCATGCACACGGGTGATAACCCACTTATGGCCGAGATGGTCTTTCTCCAGCTCCATGAACAGGATGACTGACTCCTTTTTGCCATTGTATGTGAAGGTCGTATGAACTTCGGAAAACCAGTTGCCGCCGTGGAAGTCCAGGATTACCGGCTCATCCTTGTCCAGCACGTCCTTGGCAAACTCGACCTTAAGATCGTTGCTGATCCCTGTATTGGAAGCATCGAAAAGAATTCCGAGGTATTTGCGCCGCAGTTTAGGGCTACGGTACAGGCGGTCGCGCGGATAATACCGCTCGCCCTTCTCGTCCTCTTCTCCGTTGAATCGTCGGAAGAACTGATTTACCTGTTTCGTCTGGGCATACAGTCTGCTCTCGTCTTCCTTGGCGAGTTGTGCGTGCACACCGCAGACCGGTGCCACAGCTAAAAGCAAGAAAATCAGTCCTACCCTTTTCATGCACTTGTTTCCGTCACCCGGATATCACCCAACAGCACATCCCAAAACTCAACTACCCGGCCGGAGATTTGCGTACGTTTTCGCTCCACATAGATGGTGATATCCTTCTTCGTTGTATCACGATACCGCAGTCCATCATCTGACTCGCCTTCGAAGCGCTGATAGATGGTGACAACGCCCACGTATCGACCATCGGGTTGCCGTTCGAGGTCGCTGATGTAATGAATATCATACCATTGGATGGACACCCTGTCGTAATTGAGGGCAATGAGCCGTTCAAAATACTTCCTGACCTTGTAATAGGCGATCTCCTTGCGGTTAAGGGACGACACGCCCATCTCAGCATCAGGTGCAAACAACTCTTCAGCACGGTCCATTACCCGCGTTGCCTCAGAGAACGGCGTGTTCTTATTTCCAATAATGCTGATGTATTTGCTCAAGTCGCGTACCTTCTCCAACGCCAGGGAGTCGATAGCCTGTTTTCTTTCGGGGCTGATGTCCGCACTCTGAGCAGCAGCATTTGCAAACGCGGAGAGGATGAACAAAAGCGTAAGAATATTCTTATGGTGAATCATGACTGATTTGGATTTTAGAATTGGTATGCGAGATTATTTTATCAACTCCAGTTCGGTGATCTTTCCGGAAGTATCGTACTGCACGGTGCCGATCCGATTTATGTTCTTACCGGTATCCTTGAGGTATTCCAGGTATTGCTTGATCGTCGTGGGACGGTCGTAGTCCTTGATACCCCCGGATTCGGAGATCACGATCAGAACCGGAGTCTCATCGGAAGCAAACAAAGTAAGCGCTTCGGATATGCTGCGGTTGGCAGAGGCCGCATTCGGAGAGGTCGCGATCGTACGGAAATATTGTTCCAGTTTTGCTCGCGGTGCAGCTGCTTCGGCCTTGGCCCGTTCTTCTGCTTCGCGCCGGGCACGCTCTTCAGCTTCGCGGCGAGCTGCCTCCTCCTGCTGGCGCTTCAATGCCGCCTCTTGCTCAAGTCTCGCCTTCTCGGCGGCAGCGGCTTCCATGGCTTTTTTCTTACTCTTGCAACCTGATCCCACAGCCACCATTGCGATGATCATGGTCATTACGATCAGTCGTGAAGAACTTTTAAGCAGTTGTATCATTTTTCTGGTCATATGTTTTGGTTGATGATTATTTCCGTAGCAGGGCTAAAAATACGTGTGCCTGACTTACCGGTATAACGTAAGCTAAAAAAGTATCAGAATTCATGCATTCATGTTGCGGGCCTCGGTCCGGAAGCAAATATGTGGAAAATTTCCACACTCTGGTACATTGCCCGGATACAAATGCGGCGCGCGCCCGAGGGGTACGGCGGCGCTTTTCGCATAGGTCCGGTGCACTCCTGACCAGAACGCTTCCTTGCTCACAAACTCATCCATTTCCGGCTGTCAGACAAACAAATATGCTGCCAACGGCAGTCTTTACTCCCCGACCCGGCTACCGCCGATCCATATTCCGTGGATACGTCTACAGTTGCGAATGTCTTCCAGCGGGTCGGCGTCCAATACAAGCAAGTCG
>JAJJPK010000219.1:0-35042 GCA_032907565.1 Cyclobacteriaceae bacterium
TACTACACCTGGTTCTTTGATGGTATTGTATAACTCATACGTTTCCGAGAGCATGTGCGTCATCGGTTTTTCAACGTATACATGCTTGCCGGCGCGTGCTGCGGCTATTGCCATCGGCGCATGCCAATGGTCGGGCGTTGCGATGACCACCGCATCGATGTCCGAGGCCGCGAGCATGTCCTCGTATGTACGATACCGCTTCGGTTTGTTGTTATCGACTGTTCCTGTCTCGATGGCCATTTCAGCGAACGTGTCGAAGACGTCGCACACGCCTCGGATTTGTACGTTGAGGTTTTCTTGTTCCAGGAAATCCTTCAGACGGGTGTCGTTGGGGTTGCGTTTTGCCGCACCCAACATGCTCTCCTTCCATTCCTTGTCAGCAAAGCCCAGTGCCCGCATGAGCTGCTTGCCGCGAATGCCGTAACCGATGATCCCCAAACGGATGGGGTCGCCAGACATCGGACCCGACGATGGTGGCGCCACCGCCTTGATGTTAAGTTCTGACAGGATCGTCTCGCGTATTTCCTTTTCGGAAGAGTAGCGTGCGGCGGCAGCAGCAAACAGACTGCCTACAACAGGTATGCCGATGAGTCCCTTAAGCAGGTCGCGCCGTGAGAATCCTTTGTTGTCTTGTTGATCACTCATGATTGATAGGTTCTTCAGTTGGTAACAGGTACTGGACTTTGTCTTTGTCGTGCAAAAAGCCGCTCAATGCCGTAGTAGCGGGCGGTGGGGAATGCCATGACGACCATCAACGCGAACAGCTCGATGAGGTTCTTGTTCACTATGATGTAGGTACCTTCCACCGGGGCACTTGAGTCGATACCCGGAAACGGCGGATAGGCCAGGTAGAACATCGCAAGGAGGACCATCCCCACAATTGATGCTGGCCTTAGTAAGAATCCCAGCGTCAGCGCCAACCCTATGATGATCATCGCCCATATGGTTACGAAATCCGCAATGCCCACCAAGGTGGCATTTCTACCGATGGACTGAAACAACCCTGAGAACCAACCTTGGGCACCCATAAGGTATCCCACCGAAGACCAGTTGGGGTTGAGTAGCTTTACGATTCCCTCATAAAGAAAATGCCATCCGATAAGCAAGCGGAGGCCGACGAGCGCGAACATCTGAATCTTTGAATAACCCGATTGTTCCATAATTCTTATTTGAATATAAAGGCATTAGCCTCTGTGAATATAGAAAGGAATCCCCCCGAATTCAACCGGAAGCGTGATGGGAGCGGAGGTACTTCCACAGTGTGTTTCGGTGTGTATTACACGCTTGGGTGCAAAGCCGCCATAATGCCTGATTTTGACCCAATTCATGGGTGCTCCGTTCGGGTGCAACCTTTGTCCGGGAGGTACGTTATCGCTGCCATCAAGTCTCCTTTCTCTATGTTACGGTGGATTCTTTGCGGACTCATGGCAGTCCCTCTCGCGGTTCATGGCCAGGCCTTCATCACACCTGTCGACGAAGTACCTCATTCCAATCAATGCTATATCGCGCTCAAAAACGGCTCCCGCATCGAAGGCATTGTGAAGTCATACGATATTGGTGAGGGGATAACAGCGATAACGCTTGTGACCGTTGATGATGAGCGGGTCAAGGTAAGTGCCGCCGACATTTCTGAGCTGGGAGTAAAAGCCACCGGGCTCGTCAAGATGGAGCTCATTGCTGAGGGTACGGAGACCGTAAAGAAACTCACCAGGGCAAATTTTGAAGAGATCGCCAACCGGGAGTACATCATTTACCAACAAGCGTTACTTCCTGGAAAAAAGACGCGGTATGCTTTGCTTCAACTCCTGAACCCGGGATTCGATAGTATGATAAAGGTATTTCAGGATCCTTGGGCGGTAGAGTCCACCGGGCTGACTTTTGGTGATGCGACGCTTACCGGCGAGGAAGATAAGTCCTACCTTTTTGTCAAAGGTGGCGGCCAGGCATTTAAGGTCAAAAAAGGAACCTACAAGAAAGAATTCCGGGCCATCTTCGGCGATTGTCCAAAAATGCTTGAAGTATACGAAGGAGAGAAACTTCGCTTTCGGGATGCCGCCCTCCACGTATTTGTGTATGATCAGATTTGTCGGGAATAAGTTTACTACCTTAGATCCTGCCAAACCAGAAGGCCGCGTTCAAGATCTGAAGTACAATTGCCGTCGCCGCTTCCAGTGAATCCACCATCCGGACTGCAAATAAACTTGCAGCTTTCATCGTACAGCATGCTCGGGATGTCACAACAATAGGACGGTACATAGTAGACGACAGCCCCTCCATATTCAAATTGCCACACGCTGGCAGGTGGGTTGCGCACGGGCTCCGACCTGATAGACTCGATCAAATCCCTGATACAATCAGGAACAAAGGGCGGAATTTCGTCGATGCTGCGAAAGGTGATCGATTCAAAGGCGCTTATCAGCTGCTCGCGTACAGCGGGTCGCGCGTCACGGCTGCTCATTTGAAATTTTAGCGTCCCGCTTTCATCCACACTCTCAAAGTAAACGCCGGTAATGCCCTTGCTCCCGCGACGAGGTTTCACAAGCTTCGCTTTGCGACCGTCAATGGTGGTCCAGAAAGTTTCGTGTGTGTCAGGATCGACATCCAGGTTGGAGGCAAACCGACCATAGTCAAACTCGATCTCACCCAAACCACCTGCACGGATACCCCCTACATAGGAGTCGTATCCCGTTTTGATGACCGGCTGCCAGGACCCCGGAACCACGATGGTAAATCTGCCGAAATCGAGGGTCTTCGGCTCCGTGTCCTGCTCCGGGTGGCAGGAGGCTACGGTCAGGACAGAGATCCACGCATACTTCGCCAGGCGCATTCTCTTTAATTATTTAGGGAAGCTATAGCCTAGAACAATTTAAGGAAAACCCGGCCGCGAAAAAAGACGTCAGCTCATTGCTCGGCATGAAGGCCAATGCGGTTGCCTTCAGAATCCAGGATGATGGCGATCAGGCCGGCGGGAATCTGCGTCTTTGGCATGATGATCCGGCCACCCGCGGGAACTACCCGGTCCAGCACGGCTTGCAGATTCGGGCTCGCATTGAGATAGATCAACGTCCCGATCTTAGAAGGCTTGGATGTTTCCGACTTGGTGAGGGCACCTGTTACCCGGCCTGAGGTCGCCTGAATCACATCAGGATGCGAAGGAAAGAATGTTAACTCTTCGTTGGTTGCCTCGACTTTCACCGTACGCATCTCTATGTCGAGGATGGTCTCGTAAAACTTTTTTGCTCGCTGTGAGTCGACTACCGGAATCTCGAACCAGGTGATCACATTGGTATCGGCGTCGATCTTTCTCAGCCTGGTTTTTTCAATAGTACTGCCCATCGTTGTCCGGCTTTTTTTCCTTTCGCCATCATAAGAACAATCCTCCGGCACCGAAAGGTCCAACCCGGCCGATTAATCCAATACGACTTGTCATTTGCGCGCTTTGGCCTTGCCTTCCTTAGAGAGGGCAAAGCGCGAATCACGCGTCATCTTATCAATAAATTCTGCTTTGCGAAACCGCATCGCACTCCAGTCGTCGTCAATGGCGACGGCTCGTACTACCTCAAAACCAGCATTGCCGAGCGTATCCCACCCTTTGTCACGGCTGATATCTACCTTATATTTTTTTGATGTCCCCTTGGGGTAGGCAAACCACAGCACAGCGTCGCCTTTTATTTTGGCTTCAATCGATTTGAACGCCTTGTCGATGGCTGGCCTCGATTTCACAAAAACAAGGGCGAAGTCGATTTCCTTGCATTTCCCCGGCGCCGTGACAACAGTCGCAAACTCCTCCATCCTTTTCTTTTCGGCTTCAAACTCCGGCGGGCTGTCGACAATACAGAGTTGGCTTTGATCTTTAAAGTTCAGTTTCTTCAGAAGAGGCGTCATACAGCGTCAAAGTAAAGGAGTCTACCGCAGCCTTTCCTGCACTGAACCGCACGTAAGCATCTCGTCGCCAAAGTACGGGTTACGAATGGTTTCGCTGTCACTAAGCCAATACCCACCTTCGTTGTCGAACGCCATCGGGCAGTACTCATAAAAGGCAACAGTGCCCCCTAGCCCGAACGCCTTCACGCTTTCATACATCGACTCAGTCAGGTCGCTGAACAAGGAGCGTTGTTCTTCCAGATCGCTTTCCATGGAAATGGCATCCAATGCGCGTTCCAGTCCGGCCCGGTAAGCATTCCAATCATTCAGGGCTGCTCCCGACAACAGGCTGCCATCGACACTGGCGAGGGCCGTTCTGGCCTCACCGGCCTCCGCACGCGCTGCCTCAGCATCGGACGCAACGAAGGCATCCTTTAATTGAAGATATTCATCGAACGTGGCCGAAAGCTGTTCCTGGAACTTCGTATCTACCTGGAATCGGGGACCTGTGGGTTCTGCCACCTCGGCCTTCGTGTCCCCCGATTCGCTACCCTTTTTACCTGTGCATCCAACAACGGCTACCATTATGCTGCACAACACCCAGATAAGAATTCGTTTTTGGTTCATGATTCAAAGTTACAGATTGTATCGACATGGAACATTCCGTTCCCCTACTCATGGCCCATGCGGCCCTAATTCAGCCGCTTTTCCAGTACCGCGAACTCCAGGGGCATTCTTGGCTTTCCGTAGCGCGGGTCGGTAAAGGCAAAAGGTTTTCGCACGCCTGTGTCCCGATATCCGTGTCGCAGGTACCAGTCGATCAACTCCTTCCGCACGGAGAGCACGGTCATGAAAATCGTGCGGCATCCACGCCGGCTGGCCTCGGCCTCCGCAGCACGCAGGAGCTCTTTTCCTATTCCCCGACTCTGGAGATCAGGTCTCACGGTGAGCGTACCGAGGTATAACCGGTCCTCTTCCATGCGAAGTTCCACGCATCCTACGATGCCCGAGGCATTGACCGCCTTTAGCATCACCGATGTGGAATCCTCGATAATGTCGCGGATAAGCTGAGCATCTGTTCTCGTACCGTCAATCAGTTGCGCTTCTGTGGTCCACCCCTGTAAGGCCGAAGCGCCGCGATAAGCGGAATTGATAAGTCGCTCGAGGGCTTCCGCATCTTCAGGCGAAGCTTCCGAGATCACAACGCTGGTCTGCCCGACGTCAGTTTTCATGCGCGGTAAGTTACATTGAAAAAATCAAACGTTGACCCAACAGCGTTGAGCGACCGTACCCGACCGCCGCACTTTTATTTCGGACACCTTATGTTCAGTACTGAACAACGGCGCTGCCGGAAACGCTAAAGCACTTAAGCGAATAAATCGACGGAGCAGCATTGCGTTTGGTGAATAACTCGTGAAGCGAGTAATAATGACAGCCAAACTTTCGTTCTTGCTCCATGGAAAAAATGAACCGGTTCTTTTGGTGGTGTTCGGGCGCGCACCCGGACCTTCTTTTGAAATGCCCTACGGAGACCAGTAAATATGTCGGTATCGGCGCGACAGTATTTTTTACCGGGGTGTTTGCGTGGATGGCTTCGGGCTACGCCCTGTTCACGGTGTTCGACAACGCGTGGATCGCGACGGGGCTGGGATTCGTGTGGGGTCTGATGATCTTCAACCTCGACCGATACATCGTTTCGAGTATGCGCAAAGAGGGCAACGTCCGCCGGGAACTGCTGACAGCCCTTCCGCGGCTCATCCTCGCTGTGCTGATATCCCTGGTTATAGCAAAGCCCCTTGAAATGAAAATCTTCGAAAAGGAAATCCGCGGGGAGCTCACGATCATGGAGCAGCAAATCCGAACTTCGCAGGAAGGCGAGATTCGGGCCCGCTATGCCGAAGAACAGCTCATCCTCAGGAATGATATTGCCCAACTCAAGCAAGAAATACTCGACAAAACCCGTGACCGCGATGAGCTGCGCCGGTTAGCCCAGCAAGAAGCCGACGGCACCGGGGGCACAATGCGAAGAAACGCCGGACCCATCTACGCCATCAAGAAAGCAGATGCTGACCGTGTGGACGAGGAACTTGCCGCTCTAACCGCCCGCAACGAAGCGCTGATCCGGGAAAAGGTACAAGCCGCGCTTCGGAATGACTCACTGGTTGCAGCAGAAATTCAAGCACTGGAGAAACAAAAACTTGACGGACCCGCTGCCAGGATGGAAGCCCTGAGTCGCCTGACTGCATCCAGCAATGCGATATGGCTCGCCAACTTATTTATTGTGCTTCTGTTCATCGCCCTGGAAACAGCACCGGTATTCGTTAAACTCATTTCGCCTCAGGGCCCGTATGATCACCTGCTCCGAATTGAAGAGCACGCATTCGAAGGCCAGCGCGCGGAGGAACTCGCAAAGACCAATTCAATGATCAAGGAACGCAACCAGGGTCTGCCGCAAACGGAGAAAACATTTCTTACCGATCAGCTCGACATGAAACTGGGTTAGGCCTCAAAGCATTAAAGGCTTTTCCAAAGATAAAGCGTCGCATAGGCTTCCCATCCACGGTAACGGCGGAAGACGCGCTGCACCTCCGCCAGCGTAGGCTTGCGGTCGAGTTTGAGGAGGCGCCGAAGGGCAGCGTTCAGACCGGCATCTCCCAACGGAAGTGCAGCGGGATGCCGGAAGGTTCGCATCAGGACGTAGTTTGCCGTCCACCTTCCTATCCCATTGAGACGCAGGAGCGCTTCCATTCTTTCATCCGGTGTCATGGCTTCGAGTTTCTCGCGGGAAATTTCACCGGATACGAAGGCCTCCGCGAGGCCAATGATGTACTTAGCCTTCTGTCGCGAAAATTTCAGTTGGAGCAAGTCGTCGGGACTGACATGAACGACGTCCCCCGGTTTCGGGAACAGATAGTAACTCGTCCCGTTGATCTCAACCTGCTCTCCGAAGTTCTCCACAAACCGCTGCTTGAGCGTATAGGCAAAACCAAGGTTGATTTGCTGTCCGATAACGGCCCACACAAGCGACTCGAAAAGATCGGGCTGACCTACGATTCGATACCCATAATATTTTGTGACGAAGGGTTTCAGAAGTTTGTCTTTTGACGCGATGGCATAGAACGGTCCGATATCCGTTTCCAGATCAAACCACTCGCGCACGTACGATTCAACGGCTACCCTGACGTCCCGGGTCAGGGAAGTATTGAGTACGTCCACCTGCAAACGCTTATTCGACGTTGCGGACACGCGAAAAAGGATGTTCCTGTCCTTGCCGCGAATTACCTTAATGACCTCTTGCCCATCGCAAACATGCAGTACTTCGCGTGGGGAGCGTGTCAGAAAACTCAGGCAGTGTTTGAAATCGAATGTGTCAGGGACTGAAATGAAGAATGAATTTCCCACAGCGCATTCAGCGATTCTCCTTTAGATAACTCTCTGCAACGGTCAATAGATAATCCCTGCCCTTCGTGTTTCCCTGGCCTAATACACCGTCATATTTACTCGCGATGGGAAGATTGGAAAGATCTTCCATTCTAGTTCCATTCTTCAACGCCGTCGCTACTTGGTCATATATATCCTTGAGCTGATCCCGCAGCAACAGCACGTCCGCCTTTGTGGCAACCTCTCCGTGGCCGGGTATTACTTTCGAGTCCTCATCTAACATGCTTGCCAGCTTGTCGAGGTTGGAAATAAAACCGCGCACAGAACCCCCGCTATTGAGATCGATGTAAGGATATCCATAACGGACAAAGCTGTCACCCGCATGGTAGACATCCGATTGTACAAAACGAATAATAACGTCACCGTCTGTGTGACCGGCTGTAAAGTGCATGACCTCAATGTCCTCTCCGTTCATATGAAATTTCACGTCGGATGAGAAAGTGACTACAGGCCAGGCGTCCGGTACCCGTGCAGGCCCCCTTTGCCCCGTTTCCTCATTTACTTGTTCCTTCATCATTCGCGCCCGCACATTGTCGTGCGCCACAATCGTAACGCCATCCTGTTTGAATTTTTCGTTACCGCCCGTGTGGTCACCATGGATATGGGTGTTAATAAGGAACCGGATGTCACCCTGTCCCAGTTTCCGAATAGCGTCCTTTATTTTCTCCGACAACGGCGCAAACTGGTCGTCGATCATAATGATGCCGTCGGGCCCGGTAAGGACGCCGATATTACCACCGGCGCCCTTTAGCATGTAGACGTTATCATCAATTTTGACCGTCTCGATTGTGACATTGTCAAAGTTCCCTTGTGCCATGAGCGCCGCGCCAGACATCATTAGAAGTATAAAGAGGACTGTCTTTTTCATGCCTTTGGGTTTACAGTTAAATATAGTGAGCCCATTAAGCATTTCATTGGCGAAGTGTGAAATAATTGAGGCTACGGGATGCAGACGTATGGTTAGCATGAATGGCTTTCGCCGAAAATTCGATAACTTTTGTTAGAACTAAACCTAACCCCTATGAACAATTCCAAATTTGTCGTTGCCACCATTGCCGGTGGCATCGCCTACTTTATTCTGGGATTTCTTGTCTACGCTGTGGCCCTGGAAGGCTTCTATGCAGCACATGCCGGCACTGCGGAAAACGTCGCAAAGACCGACGGGATGCAATACTGGCCTTTGATTCTCGGTGAACTCGGGCACGCGGCCCTGCTCGCCTATATCTTTCTAAAGTGGGCGGGTATCAAGACGTTCGGGGCGGGCTTTTCCTCCGGAGTCACGATCGGCTTTTTTGTCAGCCTGGGCTTCAACATGATCGCCTACGACACGTCAAACGTCATGGACCTCACTGGCCATATTGTTGACGTCTTTGTTTGGGCAATTATGACCGGAATTGTTGGAGGAGTTGTGGGTTGGGTAGCGGGGAAGGGTAATGGGTGATCGGTAGTCGGTTAATCATCCTTATCCCGGGGCGGCGACCTTCGGTCTTGCCCCGGGCTACAAACATTTCTCTTCGCTCTCACGTATTACCGTATCCCCACTTCTTCATCACGCCAAGATTCTCCTTCATGCACTCCAGTGGCGTCTTGCCCTGGTAGGCTTCTTGCTCGACGATGAAATGAATGGTTCCACCCTTCTTGCGGCCGGCGTCGACGATTTCCTTCACAGGGATAACGCCTTTTCCGAGAATGGTGCTGTCGTAAGGATTATGTTCATCCTCGCCGCCCTTTATCATATCCTTCACGTGCATAGAAGGGAAGCGGCCAGGGTACTTGTTGATGATTTCAATCGCTTTGGCACCTGCATTGAACATATTACCAACGTCAAGCTGTTGCATGACGAGATTGGGGTCGGTGTGTTTAAGGATCAGCTCATACAACGTTTCGTCGCCGAATTTCTCGGCAAATTCGAAATGGTGATTGTGATACCCGAACTGCATGCCTGACTTCTTGCACAATTCACCGCTCTTGTTGAAGACCTCCATAAACCGCTTGAGGTCGTCCAGGCTTCTTCGAATCCTTTGATCCATCGAGGGACTGATGACATACTTCTGGCCGAGCACCGCGGCATCTTCTACGGTATACTTCCACGCGTCGGTGAAGTCTTTCTTACTTTCATCCCAATGATCGCCACGCATTACCGTGTGCCCGCTGGGCATTGTCATGCCGAGATCGTCCAGAATTTTTTTGAACTCCTTCGCGGACCATCCGTAAAACTTGCGATCAACATAGTTGGCGTGTTCAAGGTGGCGGTAGCCCATGGCTGACAGCTGCTTCAACGTCCCGAGCGGGTCGGCTTTCATCTCGTCACGCACGGAATATAATTGAAGGCCCGTAAGTTCATTCTTCGACTTCATGCCGAAGAGGGATGCTGGCCGGGTTACCAGGGCTGCGCCGGTGAGTGCCACCGCGCTCTTCAAAAAGGTTCTTCTCGAGGCTTGCATAGGATTTTGGATTACCCCCTAAAATAGCAATTAATCTCCTGCCGGCGCGCTGTCGGGGTCAGACCATCACCCTGACTGGCATGTTCAAGTGATAAACGGGCAATACAGTCCAATAATGGCTTCCGTGCTTTTTGCACACAAAAATTGACGCCGGTTCCCATCAAAAAGAGAATCACAATGATTACATTAAATTGACGCTACAAATTTCCGCCCATATCACTCCAACGCTATGTCAGTTTCAAGAAGAACCTTCATCAAATCTGCTACCGCCTTTGGCGCCTGGAGCTTGTTGCCACTTCATTTGTCCGCCGCACGTATCCAGGGATCAGGCATGAAGTTTGGGTTGTGTACGTATCTATGGGGTAAGGACTGGGATGTACCCACGCTGATCCGGAACTGTGAAACAACCGGGCTGCTGGGCATAGAACTCCGGGTGGAACACGCGCACAAGGTAGAGCCCAACCTTACCGCCAAACAGCGGGCGGAAGTGAAACGCATGTTCGCAGACAGCCAGGTCACTATGGTAGGCTGCGGAACCAATGAACAATACGATTTTCCCGATCCCGCGCGGTTGAAACAGGCAATCGAAAACACGAAGGCATACATCAAGCTAAGTCACGACTGTGGCGGAAGCGGCGTCAAAGTGAAACCGAACGCATTTCATAAAGATGTACTACGCGAAAAGACGATCGAGCAGATCGGCAAGTCGCTCAATGAAGTTGCTGCTTTTGGCGCCGACTACGGACAACAAATCCGCCTGGAGGTTCACGGGGAAGTAACACAGGAGCTCCCTAACATCAAAGCGATAATGGACGTCGCCACGCACAAGAACGCCACCGTTTGCTGGAATTCCAACGACGAAGATCTCCTGGGAGAAGGTCTCGAATACAATTTTAACCTGGTGGCCGACCGCCTGGGCGACACTGTTCACGTTCGTGAACTCAATATCGGCAATTATCCTTACCAGCAGCTGTTCAAGCTACTCACCAAAGTTTCCTACAGCGGCTGGATACTCCTCGAAGCGCGCACACAGCCATCCGACCTGGTAGCGGCAATGGAAGAGCAGCGACAGATTTTTGAAGGGATGATCGAGAAGGCAGAACGAGGGTGAGAGTGAGAGTGAGGAAGTGAGAAGAAGTTGAGGTTAAGGCCAGTACTCCTTGATCTTGGTACGCAGAAAGGCGACACTCCGCTCGAGTTGATCCATACCTTCCACGCCGTCCTCGATGCTGATCCAGCCGTCGAAACCTACCCGTTTCAATTCAGAGAAGATCGCGTCGTAGTCGTTCAATCCCTTACCGATCTCACCATGCCGCAGGCGTCGCGCATAACCCTGCGAGCCTCCTTCCTCGCGCCTTAGATCGTCGAGGGTACCCTCGACCAGGTACCGGTCGCTGGCGTGCATCGTGACAACTCTGTGGGAAACGCGCTTCAAAAGTTCTATGGGATCGTCACCCGCCAGGTATGCGTTGCTGGGATCGTAGTTCACACCAAAACCCTTGTGGGGAAGGCGGTCAACCAGTGCGCAAAAGACATCGGCTTTTTGGGCAAACTCGGGATACGTCCAGAAATCGTCCTTGTAATGATTCTCAAGAATCAACGTCACGCCGTGGTCCTGCGCATAGGGAATACAAGCCTCAATGCACTCGGCGGCATACTGCAGCCCTTCCTCCAGCGTCAGCTCCTCCCTGCGTTGTCCTGAAAGTACGCGACAATACGATCCCCCCAGGGCGGCGGTCATTCGAATCCACTCCTTCTGCCGCGTAATCTGGGCGTCTCGATAGGTCTTGTCGGGGTGCGTAAAGTCCGGTGAACAACACAGCATCGGAATCTGCTTTCCGTGATCTTCCGCCTCCGCTCTAAATCGCGCCCAGTTGCGCTCGTCTTCCATCCCGATAAAGCCCGCATACCATTCAAGGCCGTCCACATCAAGCGGCGCCGCTAACCGGATCCATTCTGAAACGGTCATGGTCCCATCCTTGCATAGGGCTTGCATGAAGGCTTTTGGAAAAGCTGCTAGTTTGGGCATTCTTAATGTGTTGGTAAAAGTTTTGAAGTTGGACCGACTCGAAGGTTGGGTGTAGGTGTTTTAGTATTTCCTCCTGATTACTTTACTTCTTCCTTCTTACTTTTTACCGACTACCGATTACCGTTCACCTGTTCACTGATTACTGGTCACCGATTACCGATTACCCTTTCCCGCCCATCTCAGCATTCGATCTATCCTTCGGTGGATTTCGGCCGATGAAGGGGTACTGTTCGAGGTCAACGACTTGTCCGCTTACCGGCCCGCATTCATCGGACAGCCAGTACACGGCGGCAGCAGCGATCTCTTCGGGCTTGAGAATCCTTCCGGAAGGTGCGTAGGTATCAGGCAACGCCCTGTACCAGTCGTCGGGCAGCCCATGTCCGCGCTTGCGCTCGACCTCCCTCTCCGTCAACACCCATCCAGGATTGATTTGGTTGACGCGTACCCTATGCGTTCGGTTTAGGGAATCGCCAAGATTTCGCGTCATGGTCATCAGCGCCCCTTTCGAAATGCTGTAAGCCAGCAGTCCCGGTTCTCCGCAGTATGCATTCACCGAGCCGATGTTGAGAACACATCCGCTCGATTTTTCCAGGTAAGGTAACGCTGAACGAATGAGGGCGAGAGGTGCTATCGTGTTTATTTCCAGCACCTTTCTGAGGAAGTCCGAATCCGTCGTGTGAATGTCAGAAGAGACAACAGCCGCCGCGTTGTTTACCACCGCATCAATACGACCAAAAGCCCGTACCGTAACATCAATTATTTCGGCTGCGGCGCTTTCGGCCGTCATGTCGCCGATGTGCAGCACGCCCTTCCCTCTCGGGACCTCCTTCAATACTGCATTGCCGAGATCTTCTTCGAGACCGGTGATGACCACTCGGGCACCTTCTGCAACGCAGCGCAAGGCAATAGCCTTGCCGATGCCGGTAGTACTTCCCGTAACAATAATGACCTTATCTTCTAATCGCATTTCCTACACCGGCTTGAGCACACTTTTCACCACTTCCCCATGATGCATTTTTTCAAAAGCTTCGTGCCACTCGGTGACCGGCCAAACACCCCCGATAATGGGTCGCACGTCAAGCTGGCCGCTCGCCAGGAGGGCAATGACACGTTCCCATACGGGCCAGTTGTGGCTGAAACTTCCTTTGACGGTGACGTTCTTCTGAACGATGGGGTCAAGACAAAATCCCAGCGGCTGCGGACCCCACCCTACCTTCGTGATTTGACCATTGGGACGCACCAGCGCCATGGCTGTATTCATTGCGACGCTTACGCCGGTTGCGTCGACCACGCAGTCGACGCCAAGACCATCTCCTTCTCGCGCCCAGTCTGATGCATCGCCGATCAGCGTTGTCAAACCATACCCCTTTGCCACTTCCAGGCGGCGACGGTCCCCTTCCAGTCCTACGATGGCAACTTGAGCACCGCACAAGCGCGCCACGACCGCACAAAGAATCCCGATGGTTCCCGGACCAAGGACGATCACGCGATCGCCGGGCCGAATTCGCGTGTTCTCGACTACGGCATTGTAGGCCACACAGCAGGGTTCGGTAAGGCATGCCACTTCAAAGGGGAGGCTGTCAGGAATATGATGCAGACAACGCGCGGGCACACGCACATAGCGGGTCATCGCGCCGTCGACGCCATATCCAAACCCCTTACGCGATGGGTCAAGGTTATAGAGGCCACGCCGCGTCATCGGGTTATCAGGGTCAATCACGGCAGCCGTCTCGCTGACAACACGGTCGCCCTGTTTCCAGCCTTTCACTCCGGGGCCGGTCACGGCAATTACACCACCGAATTCATGACCAAGTACTACAGGATAGTTCACATGCCAACTGTGATCGGCGGTCCATTGGTGAAGGTCGCTCCCGCAAACACCCACATTCGCTACCTGAAGCAACACCTCCCCTTCGCCGATGGCAGGCACATCAATCTCCCGAACTTCAACCGAGCCTTTTGTTGCGGCGTAGTTTACGACCGCTGTCATTTTTCCATTAGTCATTCTTAAATGTCATTTCTGTTGACGAGCAACCTTCCCCGTGGGAACATCGCCGTAGCTATGCACCTTCTCGCAGATCAGTCGCAGCGACCCTTCAAGATCGCCATCTGCTGTACGAAATGCATCAGCATCTATAGTCAGCGGCGCACCCAACACCACAAGTGGTGCACCATATTCCGGACAACGGACGGCCTGTTCGAGGGTAAGTCCCCCTACCGCCTGCACCGGGATCTCCACGGCTTGCACTACCTCGCGAAGCTGGTCGAGCGGACTCGGCATGCGCTCGCCGCGTGCGGCGATACCGCGGCGTTCGTCGTAGCCGATGTGATGGACGATAAAATCGCAGCCGAGATCCTGGAGCATCCGCGCTCCTTCAACCATGTCAGGACACCCCAGGTTGTCGCCCATCACGCTGACGCCGTAGTCGCGTCCGGCCTTGACTACACACTTGATCGTCTCCTCATGAGCGCGTGCCATGACGACTACATGAGTGGCACCTGCCTTTGCCATCATTTCGGCTTCGAGATATCCGCCGTCCATGGTCTTAAGGTCAGCAACGATCGGTACGCCGGGAAACGCGTCGCGAAGTTTTCTTACGCCGTGCAACCCTTCCGCAAGGATAAACGGAGTGCCCGCTTCCAGCCAGTCGACGCCGGCACGGATGGCCATGTGTGCCGTCGCGAGCGCCTCGTCCAGTTCGATGATGTCGAGCGATATCTGTACTACAGGTTTCAAAGGAGCATAACTTGGATTGTGAATCAGGCCAGGGCCTCCCTCAGCATGTTGATGCTTTTCGGAACAGCCGTGAAGGCATCTTCTTTGCCTTCGAACTCGAGTGAAATATACCCCTGGTAACCGACATTCCGGAGTATCTCCACGATTCGCTTGTAATCGAGGTCAAGTGTGTACCACACGCCACCGCCGTAATAGGTCTTAGCCTGAACAAAGCTTGTGTACGGCGCAATCATCGCCAGCTTGTCGTACGGATCCTCCAGGAAATTGCCGGTGTCCATCAGGATTCCAAGCCACGGTGAATCAATAGCGTTTTTGATACGGAGCTGGCCTTCAGGGGTGGAACATAAGCCCCAATGATTTTCCAGCGCCAGCAGAACACCGTTTTTCTCCGCGGCCGGAAGACACTTTTCGATCGAATCGATACACCATTTGAATCCATCGTCCTCCGTATATCCCTCGAGTATCGGCTCGATGCCGCGGTTTGCCATCAACTCGTCGAACGATTTGATCGTACCCCAGCGTCCCGAGTTGAGCCGCAGACACGGAATGCCCATGCGTGCTGCAAGCTCAATACAATGAATGGTATGATCGATCTGCTTTGCGAGGAACTCCTTGTCAGGAGAAACAAAACTCTGGTGGATCGAAAGGCAGGTGAATGCAATGCCGTTCACGAAGGCGTGGCGCTTGAGTCCCTGGATATAGGCGTTATCCTCACTTTCCATCTGGCGGTGAAGGACGTCGATGCCTTCAACCCCAATGCGCGCGGCTTCATCGATTACCTTCTCGATTGGAAACTTCTTTTCCGTGAAATGCCAGTATGAATACGAAGAGATGCTGAGCTTAATCCTTCCCGCAGGTTTTGCTGCGGAAGGTGGCGCGGCCATACCATCCGCGAACACCGGAAGCAGAGCTGCCGCGGAGGTTTGAAGGAAACGGCGTCTGGTGGTCATATCGCATGGGGTTGATAGCGGAACACTGAATCAATCCTAGAGGGAATCCGGGGGACATGCAATTCGTCAAGCTTTCCTCAAATGATAGGCTTTTGGTTTCGCAAACGCACGCAATCCAGCATGCGACAAGGTAACGCCGATACCAGAATGTCGTCGGCCGCTCCACGGCACGGCTGCGCTGACGCGGTCGCAGCAATTCCAATACCCTGTGCCTGAGTCGATGGCGCCGAGCAGGCGATACGCCCGGAGCTCATTGCCAGAGTACACCGACGCCGTGAGTCCGTACTCCGTGTCTTTCATGAGGTGAAGAGCCTCGTCGTCATCGTGTACCTTCATGATCCCGATCACCGGGCCGAACGACTCTTCGCGCATGACACGCATGCCATGCGTGACGTTCAGTAATACGGTCGGCTGGAAAAAATACCCCTTGTCACCCGTGCGGCCACCGCCGTATGCCACAACTGCACCTTGTTCGACAGCGTCTCGAATCTGTGTTTCCAGAATGTCGCGCTGCACATCGCGGGCCAATGGACCGATGTAAACCCCGGGATCCAAAGGGTTGCCGACCTTCCACGATTTTACTTCATCCAAAAAGGCCGTCACGTAAGCATCGTAAATTCTTTCATGCACATAAATTCGCTCCACGGCACAGCAACTCTGACCGTTGTTGTAAAAAGCGCCGTCCGCCGTAGCAGCTGCGACCGCTTTAATGTCGGCTATGTCATCACAAACATACAGTGGATCTTTTCCGCCAAGCTCGCACTGGCAGGGCACCAGGCGCGGCGCGACGCGTTCATAGATGTACTTTCCCGTTTGATAGGATCCCGTAAAGAAATATCCGTCGAAGGGTAAATCCAGCAGAAGCTCGCCTGTTGCCTTTCCCCCGATGGCCACGTGAAATGCATTTTCAGGCACGCCCGCCTCCTTCAGCAACCGTTCTATATTCATTCCGGTAATCGTAGCGTACTCGGAAGGTTTGTACATGACCGTGTCGCCAGCAATCAGAGCGGGCACAAAGACATTGACCCCTACGAGGTAGGGGTAATTCCATGCCGAAATGTTGCATACCACACCCAGGGGTTCATAAACGATCTTTTCGATCATGCGATCGCTCTCTGACATGATCTCGTCTGACAGAAACTTTTCCGCGTTTTCAGTAATCCATGCAATGCGTGCCCGCGCACCAGCGATTTCGTTGCGAGCCTGGCTCAACGGCTTTCCCATTTCCGCCGTGAGGTCGGCCGCCAGCGTATCGCGATGCGCATCGAGCAGGGCGGAGAAACGCGCCAGAACGTTTACCCTTGCTGGGAGTGACGCACTTGCCCAATCGGGTTGTTCCAACCGGAGACGCTCAAATTTTTTGCGTACGCTTTCTGCAGTGTCTTCCGCAACATCGCGTATCATTTCTCCGGTAGCTGGATTTATTATGACCATTTCATATATCAATCAGAAAGCTTTCTCATAGAGTGCGCGGAAGTCCTCGCGTGTCACGGGCTTTGGATTATTCGGATGCGCAAAGTCGGCAATGGCAAGGTCGGCCAGTGCATCCAGGTGTTCATCTTTCACTCCAATATCGCGAAGCCTGCGGGGTACACCGATTGCATCGTTCAAATCACGTAGGTATTGAATTACGGAATCGCCTGTTTCGTTCTGCAGTCGCAAAGCGTGGGCTATGTGCTGAAATTTCAATCCGCATCCCGTCATGTTGAATTCCATGCCGTAGGGCAGGTTGATGGCGTTTGCCAGTCCGTGATGTACGTCCAGCAACGTCGACAGCGGGTGTGCCAGAGAATGCACAACACCAAGACCTTTTTGAAAAGCAATACCCCCCATAATAGATCCCATCATCATCAGGCTTCGTGAGTCGATGTCCGGGTGGTGCACCGCCTTCTCCAGTGCCTGTCCGATGAGCGAGATTCCTTCCAGGGCGACGCCTTCACAAATCGGGTGATACATTTTGGCCAGATAAGCTTCCAGGTTATGGGTTAAGGCGTCCATGCCCGTGGCAGCCGTAACCGAAGGTGGTAGGTCGAGGGTGAGCGCCGGGTCGGCAAACACCATCCGGGCGATTAGCCGCGGAGAAAACAGGATTCGCTTTTGATGAGTTGTATCGTCAGAGATAATCGCACTGCGCCCCACTTCACTTCCTGTGCCGGAGGTTGTAGGTATCGTTACCAGGTGCGGTATTTCACCGGTAATGTACACCTCTCCTCCCGCCAGGTCGTCGTACTTGAAAAGGTCGTCGCGGTGGTGAATACGGAGGGCGATGGCTCGGGCAACGTCAAGCGCTGCTCCTCCCCCGATGCCGACGATGCCATCGCGCTGGGTAGCATCATAGACGATCGTCCCAGCGTACACATCGGAGCAGACAGGGTTTTTGTGAATAGCTGAAAATACTTCGACAGAAATACCTTTTCGCGCAAGGTCATCTGCAATGGTTTTGAAGCACTCCAAATTGGCAACGATAGCATCAGTGACGACCAACGGTTTCGAAATACCGCTGCGCTTGAGGTAATCGCCAAGTTCTCCCGACACGCCCGCTCCAAAGCGGATGGTCGTCGGAAAATTAAATTGCAAAATCGCTTGGGTGGTCATCGTTCGCTATGCGTACGCCGCATCTCCTTTCTCTGGATGCATCAGATGATTTCGAAGTACCGTCGGTACTCCCAGTCGGTCACCGCCTTCAAGTGCTGCCTCCACTCCCACTCCCGTGTGCCGGTAAAGTGGTCTACAAACTTTTCGCCGAGGATCTCACGGGCGAGCTTGGAATTTTTCATGCGCTCCGTGGCTTCCCTCAGTGTCGCCGGCAGCGCTGGCTGGTCGGTATTCCGATAGGCATTGCCCGTCGTCTCGGGCTGTTTGAGTTTCATGCCCTTACGTATACCATAAAGTCCAGACCCAAGGGCAGCTGCCATCGCCAGATAAGGGTTGATGTCTGACCCTGCCACGCGGCTTTCCAGCCGGGTCGACTTACTGCTGCCTGCAATAACCCGCAGTGCAACGGTTCGGTTGTCCATGCCCCAGGTCAGTGCTGTGGGCGCCCAGGTGCCCTCGACCAGTCGCTTATAGCTGTTGACATTGGGAGCGTACATCGGCAAGAGTTCCGGCAGGCAATGCAGTTGGCCGGCGAGATATGACTTAAAGATCTCGCTCATGCCGCGTTTGTCCTTCCGATCGTAAAAAAGATTTTTCTTGCCTGTTGCGTCCCAGAGGCTTTGATGGATGTGCCCTCCGCATCCGGGAAGTGATTCGCTGATCTTGGCCATGAAGGTGGCCATGATGCCATGGCGATATGCAATTTCCTTTACCGCCGTCTTGAACAGCAGCGCGCGGTCAGCGGCAGTCGGCAAGTCGCTGGCAGCAATTGCGGCCTCGTATACGCCCGGTCCTGTTTCCGTATGAATGCCTTCGAGCGGAACATCGAACCGACGGAGGAATTCGAAGAGGTCGGTCATGAACGGATTTTGCAAGCTGCTTCGCAGGACGGAATACCCAAACATGCCGGGTGTCAGCGGGACCAGGTTCCGGTACGCCTTGTCTGCTGCCGAGCGCGGCGTTTCGGCGAAGTTGAACCACTCGTATTCCAGTGAAAACATGGGTCGGAAACCCGCATTCGCCGCATCGGCCAGCACTTTCTTAAGAAGGTATCGTGGGCATACATAAGGCGGCTGCTTTTCGGTACCGGCGAGTTCTGCGAGGAAAAACGGCACATGGTTCTCCCAGGGAATCTTGCGGAAGGTAGACATGTCGATGCGCACCGGTGCATCGGGATAGCCTGTATGCCATCCCGTGTACGTTGAGTTGTCGTAAGCAACGTCGGCTGCATCCCATCCGAACACGACGTCGCAAAATCCCATGAGTCCGTTATCCCTGGCTATCGACAGGAATTTTTCGGTCGAAATGTACTTGCCGCGCAGGATACCGTCGATATCGGCAAGGGCTAGCTTCACCTTTCCTGATGGGTGATTCTTTACATAGTCGAGGGTGGTCTTAAGGGACATGGGAATGCAATTAAGAGCAAAAAATACAAATTTATTCTCAGGCCCCAAGTTGTCAGCAGAAGGCTGCCGATGTGCCTTGTGTATTTTGACGGCATTCAATTCCGAACTAAATTGAGCACTCACCAAACGATCAGTTGACGAATGCAAAAGCAGATCTTTCATCTTTGTATTGCCCTGGCGTTAGCGGGGGTGACGTCATGTACCCGGTCAGGTTCTGATAAGGCGGCCGATAACGATGCCAGCACAACTGCGGCCGCACCGGCTGATAACACGTTAACGGAAGCCGAAGCGGCTGCCGGCTGGGAGTTGCTGTTCGATGGAAAGTCGCTCGACGGCTGGAAGCGATACAATGCCGACGAGATCGGACCGCTTTGGGTCGTGGAAGACGGGATGATTGTATGCAAGGGTGAAGGTTTGGGCGAAGGGACCGAAGAGATCGGCGGGTCTTTGATGACGACGCGGCAATTCGGAAACTTTGAACTGACAGTCGATTGGAAAATCACCCCCGGCGGAAACAGCGGTATTCTCTACCACGTGATTGAGAGTCCGGAATATTCGCACGATTATCATACCGGTCCGGAATACCAGATCATGGATGACGAAGGCTGGAACGGCGAGTTGCGCGACGAGCAGAAGGTCGGCAGCAATTACGACATGCATGCACCCAGCGCAAACAAGAAGGTCAATCCGGTCGGGGAATGGAATACTTCCAAGATCGTTTATAACAACGGCCACGTCGAACACTGGCTGAACGGCGAAAAAATTCTTGAGTTCGAGGAAGGTACTCCAGACTTCGAAGAACGCTACCAGAAAAGCAAGTGGCCGGAATTCCCGGGTTGGAACAAGTCTAAGACAGGTGCCATCTCCCTTCAGGACCACGGCGCTAACGTGTATTTCAAGAATATTAAGGTACGGGAGTTGTAGCGGGGACCTTAACCGGGATTAAGACGGCCAGGAGAAGATAGTCTGCGATGTCGACAACTGTAAGACTTATATGTGGAATCACCACCCAAACGAACCCTGGCACCTCCTAATTCGTTATTTTTAGCAAATGCCAAAGCTACCAAACGCACCGCTCCAGGAGGCCATTTTTGAAATACGTTGGGAACTGGATATAGAATCTGCAACTAACCAGCAGGTAGACGGAGGGTACGCATTGGCACAAGGCAAGCTCCAAGAGATAGTTCGACCCGGGTTTCCGCTCCATAAACGGAAGATACCCCTTGGGGTACCGGATCAACTCTTTTTGTACCAAATAATAAATCAGTATTGGTCGGGTGAAGACACTTGGCCGGTACTCCAATTAGGACCCGGTATTTTCACGGTAAATGACACGGATAAAAATTATGACTGGGATCAAAACTATTTCCCTCTGATCAACCGGGCATTGGATTGGATTCATAAGGCGTACGAGGATCGCCTTAAGATCAACATGGCGTGCCTTCGCTATATCGATTCTGTGGCACTATCCAAATATGGATATGATGGGCGTTGGCAAGAATTTATTCATGAACATTTCAATTTTAGGTTTGAAAATAAGTTCAACAGTAGGGGACGAATAAACAGAATTCAATTTGAGCAATATTTCGAACTTGAGGATAAGTCTGCTCTGCACATCGCAATGAGTAGCGGCAAGTATAGGAAGACTGATCAGGACGCGCTAGTCTGGCAGACGGCCGTCGTCAAATCGTCCCGATTCAGCAAAGATTCATTGCTCGATTGGGTTAAAAATGCGCATAGCATTACATCTGATTTATTCAGGGAAATGACAAGACGTAAGTTCTATGATAGTTTCAAATAGTAATACGGTTGGCTGCCAACCGGAGCTTGGATCATCGATTTTGGCAGATGATTTTCCCCACTTTGGGAAACGCAAGTCGTCCTCCGCCAACACATCTATTGAAAGTCTTATTATTTTTCACGTACCGCCGTTTGACCTTTCAACATCTGCAGCACAATTCATTAGCAAGATAAAATCGTTTGAGCACCTCAAGCCAAACTGGGATTCCTATGGTGCAATTCCTCCATCAGGAGATACCGTGGAGAAGGCAGTAGCCTTCGTACGCAGGGCAGACAGCAACCTTCTTCCGGTATATTTTGTCGCACCCGGGCCTAACGGAGAGATCGTTGTAGAATTTAGAAACGGCAATAGAGAGGCATCAGTGTACTTTAATCCAGATGGATCTGACGACGTGATCCTCTCTGAGGGTAACGAAGTTGTATCTGAGGGTACTCTAGATGAAGATTACCAAAATCTTCTATCATTCATTAATGCGTAATAGTGCCTGAACCGATAAATGACACGGACGAACTCCTTCGCCGGGTAATTTTTGCAGATCCGCGTTATATCAGGGAGGATCAAACGGTTTCGTCGTTTGCGTTCACTCCGCGAAAAGCAGACAAAAATGGTCTATCGGTTGACGTGGCGCGATTGACAACGTACGAGAAGAGCATCCTAGATAAATCGAAATTCCGGCTCTACGCTATTAGGGCTGACCAAGTTCGACAGATAGGCCTTAATTGTAAGCATGATCCGCTGGAGGATAACTATGCACATGCACTAATCGTCGGAAAAATTACTCACTCCCTCGCTAAGAGGCTCGCAAACCTTGCCGTACGGGTCAGTCTCGATTAGGCGTCAAAACGATTTTTTTTCAAGTCTGTCAACAGCGCCTGGTAAGCCTCCTCGTAGTAGCTGATCAGGTTCAGCCAGTCGAAAATGCCAGAGTTGTTCTCTACATTGTTGCGTTGCATTATGCGTTCGCGCCGCGATTGCTGAAGGAAGTTGTACATGACCTCCATTAATTGATTTGCGGAATAGTCGAACGTGCGCTTCCCTCGCTCGATAACATGGAGTCCATAATCTTCATGCTGAGGCAAGTGGTGGAGCAGGTAGTCGCCGAATCCGGACAAGTCGCTCGTGATCGCGGGGATCCCACTGGCCATGCACTCCAATGGCGTATAACCCCAGGGTTCGTAATAGCTGGGGAATATCCCCAGGTTGCATCCACGCACAAACTGGTTGTACTCCATAGCAAATAGGGGGCTGGAAGAGTTGATGAAGTCGGGGTGGTACACAATCTTTACTTTATCCTCAGCATGGTTGAGCATATTCCTGCTCTTCAGGAATTGATAGATTTCGTCGTGCTCCTCGTCGACAAGCTGGTGGGTAAGTACTTCGGGGTTCTTCTTGCTTTTCCAGGATTGTATGATACGGCGGTATCGGAGTTTCCAGTAATCGTCGACAAAATCGCTCAAGTTCGGAAGTCGGTGGTCCTCGCGAACCGTACTTTCGAGGAATAGCCGTTTACCGACCTGCCGCTCAATGGCCATACACGTCTGACGTATTTCTTCCATGACAGCACGCGACTGAAGTACTTCAGGACGTATGTGCGTGAAGTCCCGACGCGTAACGAAGAACATGACGACAGTCACGTCGGCATTTTCGGCCCGCAGCCGGCGGTTCAACCGGTACAACGCCTCGAGTGTGAGATCGAAGCCCTTGTTCTTGTACTCGTAGCGTCCGGAAGTGAAAAAGTACATGGTCTTGTCCAGGTCGAACGAATACGACTGGAAGAAGTGCCCCATGACAAACTGGTGTATCTCATCTTTAAACGTAGCGTGCAGGTTCTGAAATTCGAACAACGCCTCGAATCGTTCGATGTTGAGGCCGTTCGGCAGTATGTACTCCGGGTTGCGTTTGAGTAAATGTTTGCATTCGCGGGCCGTCACAGCGCTGACCGTCGTCAGCAGATTTGCCTTGTTCGCGCATGCGAACTCGATACGAACTTCCGTTTCGATGTTAAACTTTCGGGCTTCCTCTTCCCACTTGAAGAACGGAAGGTGCGCATAGAACATGGGTGAGTTGATGGCCAGGTGACGGCCCAACTGTGTCGCATGCGTCGTGAAGATGGTTTTGATCCGCATGTTTTCACGTCGGATGTCCAGTATGGGCAAGCCAGCCATCCATTCGTGAAAATGCGCGATGACCGGCCGGTCGGGCTCGATCAGGGAGATGAGTTCGTCCAGGAACATCTTGACCTGGAATGCCAGGGAAACGACGTCATTGATGAGCGGGTTGTCAGCCGGCATGCTGATCCCGTGATTCTTCCAGAGCAGGTACTTGACTACGTTGAGCGTCTTGGCTTCAATGACATGAGGATTGAACAATACCACGCGTGGCCTTCCGGTGACGAGCCATTCAGCGTAATGCACATCATAGCCCTTGTTGCGAAGTCGCGAGGCAGCCTGTCCGAAGACGTCTGCAGCCTGGTCGAGGGGTTCGAGTTCCGCCTGGATGGCGCGCCCGGCATAGGGTCCCAGCATGCAATAGTTCGTGCCCCAGTTCGAGACCATTGCCGGAACTTTCGAGCGCATAACCGTATAGATACCGCCCACCTGATTGCACACTTCCCACGAGACTTCTATGAGGTATGCGGCGGGAAACTTTCTCGGTGATGCGGGTGTTCTTTTTGACATCCTTCAGGTCACTTTGTCCGGATTCGTACAAGGTAAGCTATCAAATTAATGCCAAAATTTCTGAAAAAGTTGTTTAGATCCGGATGGATTGGGTTTTGATTGATCCGGTGTCGGAGGAGTTGTATCCATGAACTTTGAAAAATTTACCATCAAGTCGCAGGAGGCCCTGCAGAAGTCGGCAGAAATTGCCATGGGCCATCAGCACCAGGCTATCGAGCCGGCGCACCTGCTGAAAGCCGTCATCGAGACGGACGAAAACGTTATCTCCTACCTGCTCAAGAAACTCAGCATTAACAAGGATATTCTGGAGACGAAACTGGACGAATTGCTGAAATCGTTTCCCAGAGTAAGTGGTCAGGCATACCTTTCGTCTGCCACTAACAACGTATTACAACAAGCGGAAAAGGAAACGCGCGAATTCAAGGATGAATATATTTCTATCGAGCACCTGCTGCTTGCATTGCAGGCGTCGCGCGACAAGGTAGCCACGATAATGAACGACGTGGGCTTCAACCGCAAGGGGCTTATCGCCGCCATTAAAGAGCTTCGGGGAGGAACGTCGGTGACAGACCAGAACGCAGAAGCCAAGTACAAGTCGCTGGAACGCTATTCGAAGAACCTTAACGAATTGGCGCGGCAGGGTAAGATCGACCCGGTTATCGGGCGCGACGATGAGATCCGCAGGGTACTGCAGATCCTGGCGCGGAGAACAAAAAACAACCCGGTTCTTTTGGGCGAACCCGGCGTCGGAAAGACGGCCATTGTGGAAGGGTTGGCACAGCGGATTGTCGACGGCGACGTACCGGAGAACCTTAAGGACAAGACCATTGTGTCCCTCGACATGGGACTGCTGATTGCCGGTGCGAAGTACAAGGGTGAGTTTGAAGAACGGCTCAAGGCGGTGATCAAGGAAGTAACGGACGCGGACGGACAGATCATCCTCTTTATCGACGAGATCCACACGCTGATCGGTGCCGGTAGCGGCGGCGAAGGCGCGATGGACGCCGCCAACCTGCTCAAGCCCGCACTGTCCCGCGGGGAGCTGCACGCGATCGGGGCCACAACACTCAACGAATACCAGAAGTATATCGAAAAGGACAAGGCCCTGGAACGGCGGTTCCAGACGGTAATGGTAGATGAGCCGTCCGTCGAGGACGCTATCTCAATATTGAGAGGCATAAAAGAAAAATATGAACTGCACCACGGTGTGCGCATCAAGGACGATGCGGTCATTGCGGCTGTAGAACTCTCGAATCGTTATATATCGGATCGTTTCCTTCCCGATAAGGCGATCGACCTCATGGACGAAGCCGCTTCCAAGCTAAGGCTGGAAATGGATTCGCTTCCGGAAGAATTGGATGAACTCAACCGTAAGATCATGCAGCTGGAGATCGAACGCGAAGCCATCCGGAGGGAACAGGATAAGGATAAAGAGGCCGTGCTTACGCGTGAAATCGCGGAACTGACTGAAAATCGCAATTCGTTGAAGGCGCGCTGGGAAAGTGAGAAGGAAGTCGTGCATGGCATCCAACGTCAGAAGGAAACCATCGACCGGCTGAAGTTCGAAGCGGAGCAGGCTGAAAAGGCGGGCGACTACGGCAAGGTAGCCGAGATCCGCTACGGCAAGATCGCCGAAGCCGAAAGGACGCTGAATGAACTACAACAAAAGATCAAGGAAATGCAGGGGGAACATTCCCTGCTGAAAGAAGAGGTCGACAGCGAAGATATCGCCGAAGTAGTGGCTAAGTGGACCGGCATACCGGTCACCCGGATGCTGCAAAGTGAGCGGGAAAAACTCCTGCACCTGGAGGAAGAACTCAGCAAACGGGTGGCAGGTCAGGAAGAAGCGATCCGTGCCCTCTCTGATGCGGTTCGCCGCAGCCGTGCCGGGCTACAGGACCCCAAGCGGCCGATCGGATCGTTCATCTTTATGGGTACTACCGGTGTCGGCAAGACCGAACTTTCGAAGGCACTGGCCGAGTATCTGTTCAACGATGAGAATGCTATGGTCCGCATCGACATGAGCGAGTACCAGGAACGGCACTCCGTGAGCCGGCTCATCGGCGCACCCCCGGGTTACGTGGGCTACGATGAAGGCGGCCAGCTTACCGAGGCAGTCCGGCGTAAGCCATACGCGGTGATCCTGCTTGATGAAATCGAGAAGGCCCACCCGGACGTGTTCAACATCCTGCTTCAGGTACTGGACGACGGGCGGCTAACCGACAACAAGGGCCGCGTGGCGAACTTCAAGAACACCATTATTATAATGACAACCAACATCGGCTCGGCAATCATACAGGAGAACTTCGAACGGCTGACAGACGAAAACTATTTCGAGGTGCTGGAAGAAACCAAGGAAGAAGTGGTCGCCCTGCTGAAAAAGACGGTACGACCCGAGTTTGTCAACCGGATCGACGAGATCATCATGTTCCGTCCGCTGAGCAAGCGAGACATTCGCAAGATCGTGGACATCCAGGTCGGCCTGGTACAGAAGCGCCTGGAAGAAAACGGCGTGCGCCTCGAAGTTTCGGACAGCGCGAAAAACCGGCTCGCCACACTCGGATTTGATCCGCAGTACGGTGCCAGACCACTCAAGCGGGTGTTGCAGCGGGAGATCCTCAACGAACTGTCGAGGAAGATACTCTCGGGAGAAATTCACCGAGACGCGGTAATTCTCGTGGACCTGCGCGACGAAGTCGAGTTCGTTTTCGAGAATCTAACGCCAGACGAAGTGGTGAGCTGAGGAGAATTAATTCAATAATTTCTCCTCGTTGAAACCATCTTCTGAACAACACTGTTAAAGGAAGTAGGTTTAAGGATTGGTAAAACCCCGTTCCTCCCCGGAACGGGTGGTTGGTTTGAGGGGTTTGGTTTAAGACGCTCTCTCGTCGCGGTAGCCGCGCGAGAGGGCGTTTTTGTTTTTGCCCTTTTCATTCAAATTTATTTACGAATTTTTTCGTAACATTCTTGCGCCGGTCCCGTTATTTCCTTTAGTTTGTTGTACGAACACATTCGTATTATAATGAAGGAGAACATCAAGCCAACGGACAAGGAATTGGAAATTCTGCAGGTTTTGTGGGAAAAAGGCCCTGCGTCAGTGCGCGAAGTGCACGAGGCGCTCGGGGGAGAAGCCGCCAATGGGTATACCACGATCCTGAAACTGATGCAGATAATGCATGAAAAAGGGACGGTGACACGCCAAAAGCGCGGCAAGCTTCATCTCTACAAAGCCGTGCATTCAGAAGAAGCCACGCGGAGGCAGATCCTCGACAAATTTATCGACAAGGTCTTCAAAGGTTCTGCTGCACAGCTCGTGATCAGCGCGCTGGGCAACCAGAAGTCGTCACGCGAAGAACTGGATGCCATCAGGAAGTATCTCGATCAATTGGACGGAGGTGAATAATGAAGACACTATTTCCCATGCTTGCACATCCCCTGGCTGAAGCGATCGGCTGGGCACTGGTGCACTCGATTTGGCAGGGTTTAGTCGTTGTGTTGCTGGCAAAGCTTGCCCTTCAGTTCATACCGGCCAATCGGGCAAATCTCCGTTATGCCGTCGCGCTCTCGGGGCTGGTGTTGATCTTTCTCGGCGGCCTCGTGACTGTGTCCTTGTTATTGCCCGAAGAGCAAGGGGTTCACGCCGTCTCCTCCTACTACACGGTGCTCCCCGCCCCTGTCCTGGAAGCACCTTCCTCCACTGCGTTGGTACGGGAAGCAGCCCGCTTCCTTGACGCACAGATGCCGCTGATCGTGGGGTTCTGGATGGCCGGTGTGATGTTGTTCACGATGCGTCTTGCCGTGGGATGGACTTATATCAGCCGTCTGCGAGCAACAGCTGTGCCGGTGGCCCAAGAATGGCGTGAATTGCTCGAGGACTTGAAAAAAGAGTTCGGCCTTACTGCGGACATCACGCTGTCAGAATCCCGTCGCATCACTGTCCCGGCCGTCATCGGAATCTTTAAGCCGGTGATCCTTGTACCAGTAGGCATGTTCACGGGCCTTTCTCAGCAGCAGGTTGAGGCAGTGCTCCTTCACGAATTATCGCACATACGGCGTCACGACTTTCTGATCAACACGCTTCAGTCGTTGCTGGAGGTGTTGTACTTCTTCAATCCTTTTGTCTGGATGCTTTCTTCGACGGCGCGAAGCGAGCGCGAATACTGCTGCGACGACCAGGTGGTCAACCGCTACCATCCGCGCGTGTATGCAGAGGCGCTGACCTACCTGGAGGCCGTCCGGCTGAAAAAGCCGGCCCTGGCACTTTCTCTTATGGGTGAAACGAACAATCTACTTTACCGCATTCAACGCTTTATGGAAAAGTCCAAACGCAATAACCCGGTGCCCCAATGGATAGCACCGGTTGTACTGGCTATAGTTGGCGTTGTCAGTATGTCGTGGCTGACGATCGGTAACGGTCCGGCACAGGACGAGGCCAGCAAGATAGCCCATGCGCAGGTCAGCCAATCTGTTGTGCCGGCTGACACGATCGGAAAGCCTGAGGAAAAGCGGGCCGTATGGAAGCGCAAAAAGACGGTCACCATCGGTGAAGATGGTCAGCCACACGAGGAAGTTGTCGAAAGCTTCGAAGGAGATGAAGAGCTCCGCGAGGCAATGGACCTTAATTTCGATTACGACTTTGACCTTAACTGGAACCTGGATTCAGGCATGTTTGCATGGCAGCCCGACTCCGGGGACTTCCGCTACAACTTCCGTTTTGAATTTGACTCCCTTGCGGGTCCGCGCGCATTTCATTTTGCGCCTCCGTTTCCTGATTCCCTACCTCCTTTCGACGACGATGTGAGAGCGTTCCGGCAGGAATTCGAAAAGATGTTTAAGGATCGGTTTTCCGATTTCTACCAACAGCACGGCGAGGATCTTCAGAACATGATGGACCGCCTCCAGGAAAAGTTCAATGACGACTCATGGCATGAAAACCTGGAACGTCAAATGAGGGATATGGAAAAGCGGATGGAAGAACTCATAAAGAGAATGAAGGAGTCAAGGCTCCACGATGAAACCCGTCTGCACCAGGAGGCGCTTCAGCAGCACGCCATGCAATTGCAACAACTGAATAAGACTATGGCCCTTCAGAGCCATAGTCAGCACGACCAGCTAATGGCCGCTCACAAGCAAATGAAGTTAGCCAACATGCAGATGCAAACCGTCATGAAAAAGCACAGGGCACTGCAGGAAGCACTAAGGGCTGAATTGATCAAGGACGGATACCTTGAAAAGGACGAACCGCTTCATTCACTGCGCTGGTCAAACGACGATATGGAAGTGAACGGCAAGAAGGTAAAAGCGAAAGACGCCAGGAAATACAAGAAGCTTAACGAAAAACTCCTTGCTGAATGATTGTAACGCCCGGGCTGCCGGGCGTTCGTCATTTTCTCTTCACGCCCAGGCCAGGTTCATCGAGGCATGACATCACGCCGCCTGACAGTTTGAATCCGCCCGTAACGATGTCGGTGGAGAGATCAAAGCTTCCGTCGAGGTCGATGTAACGGGTCTGGGCACATGCAAACGCCGTGTGCAGTGCCGCAGAGATGCTGATGATGCTCTCATCGTTGCATCCCCAAAAAAGGTCGACACCTCCAGCAGCTGCGATGTCAGCAATCTTGAGTGCCTGAGATATACCGCCGCATTTCATCAGTTTTATGTTAAAGATCCCCGCAGCCTTCGCCGGTCCGAGCAGCGACAGCGCATCTTCCGGCATCAGCAGTGATTCGTCGGCCGCGATCTTTTCCTTAATGGAGCCGGGAAGTTTCCGCATTTCCTCGACGGCACGGGCGGGCATCGGTTGCTCGATGAGTTCGATGTCCAGCTGAAGTGTCTTGTGGTAGAAGTCGATCGTTTGCTCAATAGTATATCCCTGGTTGGCGTCGATCCGTAGGACAATCTTCTTTCCAAATTCTTCACGAAGCTTAACGAGCCGCTCCACGTCTTCCTCAAGGTCTTTACCGAGTTTTATTTTGAGTATGGTAAATCCGTTCTTCACGTACTCCCGGGCTTCGCGAAGCGTTTCGTCTACTCCCTTGATGCCAATGGTTATGGAAGTGGGCAGCGACTTGAATTTTTGCCCTAGTACACGCACGAGGGGCAGCCCAAGAAATTGAGCGTAGGCATCGTGAAGGGCAATATCAAATGCAGCGCGTGCTGCGGGATTTTTCGGAAGTCGCTCGACGAGTTCGTCCGTCAGCTGCCGAACCTCGCGTATATCGCGACCGACCGGGAAACTGCCGTTCCCCTCCCGTATGGCCTCGAGGCATGATTCATAACTTTCGCCCGTAACGTATTCACTCGGGTTGCCTGCACCGAGGCCGGTAATGCCGTTCTCAAGGGTGATCTCGACAAAAACATTCCGAACCTCTTCGATTGATTTGAACGCGATTGTATACGGCCGGGTATTGCCCATGTCCGCGTCCCAGGAAGACATTCCTGTAATCTTCATGTCACATTTTTTGATTGCACAATCAGTTTCTCCAGTACGGGCACCAGTGTTTTCACGCTATCGTCAAACGGCAGCACAGCCGGGATGCCAAGTTCTTCCGAAGTACGTACGCACCACTGACGCGCCTCTTCGTTGGACAAGCCGGATGTATTTACCGTGATGGCCAGAACTGGCGCACCGTACAGGGCGATCATTGCGATTACATCTTTCAAGGGTGGTATTTGCGCGGGGTAAGATTCGTAGCCTTTGTATTTTTTTCGTGTGGGATCATGCTGAAGGATTACACCGTCTGCGGCAGCCGAGACGATCCATTCGGCGCCGGCAGGACCGCTCGGGTTAGCAAGTGCAGACTGTCCTTCAAGAAAAAGGATGTCCGGTTTTCGCTCTCGATAACAACGAACGACAGCGTGCTCCAGTTCACCAGACACAAAATCATTTAGCGTGGAATCGAAGATGAATCCGTACTCTGCACCCTGCATCCAACCGGTCTGTCCCGTATAAATCATCTCAGCAGAATAGCCGTTGCCTCTCATGAGTTCTGTAAGAATTCGCGCGGTCGTGCGTTTTCCCAGTGCACAGTCCGTACCCAGCACAGCGATCTTCGAACTTTTCACGGTGGCAATTTCACCAGTCCAGAAATGAAGATCCCTTGCTTTTTTGGGTTTCCGTACGTCAATGATTTCGAGGCCTTTTTCGCGCGCGAGATCAGCAAGTTCGTCAATGTCGCTGATGTACTCATGAAGACCGTTTACGAGCCCCAGACCACCCATCAACGCTTCGCGCAACTCAAGTCGTAACTCGGGTGGGATAACACCGCCTTTCGTTGCAACGCCAATGATGCAGTAGCGTGCGTCGGCATTTTTCTGTGCAAAATAAGCTTGAAGAGACGCAAGAACAGGAATGCCGCACGGCTTTCCTTCGATAACCTCGCCGGCATCACGACCGGCGGATACCGGATCGATTATTGCACGGATACAAAAACGATCCGTTCCGCGGATCAGACCGTGGGCTGTCTTGGCCTGGTTGGTATCCAGATAGCCCCCGGTCAGCACGATTGCATTGTTTTTCATATCGCGACACAAAGTCAACTGTGCGGTGTGCCGATGCCGGAACCCCGCAATCGGCGCACACAGCCAGGGCTTTAGCGCCGGGTTTAAGGGAAATACCCCACATAGGGTCGGGTATTCATCCGCAAATGAGCAACTTTTCGATGGATTTTGGCTAACTTTGATTGAATTAAAAAGCGTCCATGAAAGCCCTTTCGATTGCAATATTGGCTGCTTTTATATCCCTTCCCTTCCGGTCGGCGGCGCAATCGATAGTAGGAACCTGGCAACTTGTACGGCACAATACCTGCCTTGACCAAGAAATGGATTGGTATGAGGCTACCCGTGAACTGCTTGACGATAGCCGCAGCCGATCCTCCGGAACACCCAGTGTAATTGAATTCAAGGCCGACAACAGCGGCCAGGAAACGATCCAGCTGCTTGACACGCGGCGTTCTTCCAAACGAAATACCTTTCTGTATCGTTATAGCGAAGGAAAAATTTACTTTCTGGACAAGAAATCAAGACTACTTGTCGGCGCGTACGACGTTGACCGCCTGAGTGCCGACTCACTGGTTTTCTCTGAGGCCTCCAGGGCCTGCGAAACACGCATTTTTGTCCGGCTTCCCGACCGCTGAGCCCTTCTGGCTTTTGCGTACCTTTGCACCATGATTACGACTGCTGCCAAACAGGACATCCGAAAACTGTCGCTCGACGAGATGAAGGCCTTTTTCGTGGCCCACGGCGAAAAAGAGTACCGTGCAAAGCAGGTATATGAGTGGATTTGGATGAAGGCCGCGCGTGATTTCGACCAGATGACTAACCTGTCGCTCGCTACGCGCGAATTACTGAAAGACAATTTCTCCTTCCGTCTGCTTCACATCGACAAGATGCAACGAAGCGCGGATGGCACCATCAAGAACGCAGTGAAGCTTCACGACGGACTCGTGGTGGAGTCTGTCCTCATCCCACACGAACGGCGGATTACAGCGTGTGTTTCTTCACAAGTGGGCTGCAGCCTGGACTGCAAGTTTTGTGCAACAGCCCGACTCAAACGCATGCGGAATCTCACCGTCGATGAGATTTACGACCAGGTCGTAGCCATCCGCGATCAGGCACAGTTGTTCTTTGGCCGTCCATTAACCAATATCGTCTTTATGGGTATGGGCGAGCCCCTGTTGAATTACAACAACGTGATCGGAGCCATCGACAAGATCACCTCGCAGAACGGACTTAACCTGGCATCGCGACGCATCACGGTATCGACCGTGGGCATTGCGCGCATGATCCGTAAGATGGCTGACGATCAAGTGAAATTCAACCTGGCCGTATCCCTGCACGCCGCAATCAACGAGACACGATCCTCCATCATGCCGATCAATACATCGAATCAGCTCGAGGACCTCGCTGATGCGCTGCGTTATTGGTATGCGCGTACCAAGCGAAAGGTCACCTATGAATATGTTGTCTGGGATGGCATCAACGATTCACCGGAACATGCTGCGGCATTGCTTAAATTCTGCCGGATAGTGCCGTGCAAGGTCAATCTTATCGAGTACAATACGATAGGCGATGATACGTTCAGACAGGCGTCGGAGGCGGTGATCCAGGATCTGATGCACTTGCTGGAACGCAACGGCATAACCACGCGCATCCGGAGAAGCCGTGGAAAAGACATCGACGCCGCCTGCGGGCAGCTGGCTAACAAGAGTGGATGAGAGCAGTTTGCCGGGGAAAGAACATCGCGCTGTGGGCGTTACTGCTGATCCTTACCAGTTTCGGTCTCGCCACCGATCTGCACGCGCAGGTTCGGGTTAGTGGAATCGTCATTGACTCGGTAACCTTCAAAGCGCTCCCGGGTGTACACGTTCGTGCCAGCGGAGTGGGGGGTGTGATCACCGATGAGCAGGGCGCTTTCAGTATCGTCGCTGCTCCCTTTGATACGCTCACGTTCAGCAGTGTCGGCTACCTCCCAGTCCGCTTTCCGGTCGTTATCGACGAGGAAGACATCATCATCGTCATGGCGGAGGATGTAACCTACCTTCGCCCCGTAGTGGTAACGGCGCCGTTCATCCGTTCTCCTCTTATCCGGGAAAAACCTGAAGTCGTGCCAAGAGTATCGCGCCCCGCCCCCCTTGCTTCGGAACACGGTATTGCGTTCGATTATTTCTCACGCGCGCAACGCGAGAAGCGAAAGCTTTTCCGCATGCTGGAGGCGAATCAAAGGGTAGAGGCTTATGCCCAACTGGTAGCTGATCCATTGTTCAAAAGTGAAATGATACGACGGTATGCGCTAACTGAGAACGCCTATTATGCGGCTATTGAAAACTTCAACATCCACCTGTTGGACAGCATTGCTTATAAAACTCCTGAGGAGGTTGCGGGTATTCTCGATAACTATTTTTGCCGCGTCAGCCATCGGTGTCACTGAGGGCATCTTGTAAATGTCGGTCGGCCCGTGCTATCTTGGCAGTTGGCCATTTGTTATGAAAACTGCGCCTTCCTGGGTTGATCCTTCTCTGTTTCCCTTCCGATCGCAATGGCTGAATATTGCCGAATGCGAAATCCATTACGTGGATGAAGGAAGCGGTGACGTTATTCTATTCCTGCACGGAACACCGGAGTGGTCGTTTGCGTACCGGCATGTCGTCGGCGATCTGAAGCATTCGTTCCGCTGTGTCGCTCCGGACATGCTCGGATTTGGACTTTCTGATAAACCGCCGGGGGAAGAGTATACGTGTAAGGCGCACGCCGAAAGATTGGAAAAGTTCATTGCAATGGTCGGCCTGCAAAATATTACGCTGGTCGCGAACGACTTTGGGGGCAGCATCGGTCTTCACTATGCCGTCAACAATCCGCACAACGTAAAAGCCATCCTGCTTTCCAACACCTGGTGCTGGTCGCTGGCAGACGATCCGCACTACACCCGACCCGCACGCGTGATGCGCACCTGGCTGGGACGATTCATGTACCGGCAGTTGAATTTTCCTGTTGCTGCCATTATGCCGGCAGCCTATGGAGACCGCAAGAAGCTTACGCGGGAAATTCACAAGCATTATCGCAATGCATTGCCCGACGCGGCGTCACGAATCGGAACCTATGCGTTCGCCCGCGAAATCACGGACGCGGGTGATTGGTTCGAAGCTGTACGACAAAGGTTGGATGTGTTGAAGGATGTACCCAAGACGGTGGTGTGGGGCATGGCCGACAAGTTCATTCCCGCCTACGAACTCAAAAAGTGGAACGACCTTTTTCCAAATGCGCGGGTGATCACCCTTCCCGGAGTCGGGCATTTTGTTCATGAAGAACAACCGGGCGTGCTGACTTCCGAGATCCGCTCCCTTATTTCCGCGACGCGTTAAAAAGCTTTTCCTTTTCTTCCCGCGTCAGGCTTTCGTAGCCGCCTTCAGATATCTTGTCGAGGATCGCGTCGATCTCATCCTGAGAAATGCGCTCGGTCGTCGGCTTGCGACCTTCTCCCTTTGTTTTTTTTCGCTCTCCGCGATAAGTCACTTTCACACTCGCCTCGGGTTTCAGCATTTTCCGGAACCAGTCGAGCACTACGGTAACCCAACCGCCCAGGTTATGTCCTGCCTGGAG
>JAJJPK010000220.1:0-9188 GCA_032907565.1 Cyclobacteriaceae bacterium
TCTGACGAAGCAAGGTTCTTAAAGACGCCTGGAAATTCGACATCATGAGCGCGGCTGGTATCCCCTTACCGCTTACGTCTGCAACGCAAATCAGGAATTGGTTCCGGTTGATCGGAACGTAGTCGTAGTAATCTCCACCGATACGGTCGTGGGGCAGGTAACTCGCCTCGACCTTAAGCTTTTCGGTATACGGAAGTCGTTCCGGAAAAAGGAACTGTTGCACGTCGCTGGCGATCGCGAGTTCTTTGCGAAGCGCTTCCTGTTCCAGTTGCTTCCGCGCCAGCTTTTTATTTTCGATGGCAACGATAATAATGTTGCTGAGAGCCTGAATGAATCGCAGGGCATCTTCACTGTCAAATCTCGATTCATCATCATAGATACCGCCCACGAACGCGATGGCGAGGTTATTCCGCTTATGCGCTACGGGTATAACGATATCAAATTCCGCGAATTCGGAACTATCGTTCGGCTTGAGGCTAGAGATGCCATTCAGCGTTTTGAAGTAGTCGGGCAGCTCGATTCCCAAAAAGCTTGTCGAGGTCCCAAAATTTACCTTGCAGTTCCATTCTTCATCCAGGACATAGAGGGCCAGCTTCCGGATGCTGAGGTTGGACCTCAGGGTGAAGTTGTATATTTTATAGAGCGATTCTTCGGGCACGTTGCTATTTATCGCCTCCGTCACCTCCAGAAGGGCGTTCAGTTCGAGTTCCTTGATTTCGTATTTGTTCTTAAGGGTAAGTTCGGACATGCCGTAAATTTAACGGTTATCCGCCAATCCGGGAGTCCATTTCGACGAGCGCCCGTCTTATTTTTCGTCCCTTCCACGACGGCGCTTTAAAATTGGCCAGGACTCCCACGATCACAACATAAGCCGAATAGGTAAGCTGAAGCAGTAAAAAAATAGGCCAGCTCCATTTCACACCAAGGAATCGGTGCACTTCCCGGAGGTATAGCATTTCAAGGAGCGCCTTGGCGAGAAAGAGAACGACAGATGCAACCACGGCGCCGCTAAAGATTGCGGCAGGAAGCAACAGAAGCCACCCCAGGTGAAAACAGCCGATGAACAACGCCAACGCGGGCGTAGTGAGGGAGGTGGCATGCCTCCATTTTGCGCCCCAGCGAATGCGCTGATTGACAAAATGACGCCATGACACTGCTGCTGTTTCAACAACGGCATCGGCGTGCGGGCAGAAGACAGTTGACCCGGGGTACCATGCATGGACCTTTTGCAGGAGAAAGACGTCGTCTCCGGAAGGAATGTGATCGTTGCCGGAATAGCCACCGACTTCAAGGAAGGTATCGCGAGTGAATGCCATGTTGGCGCCGTTGCACATGACCGGGTAACCGAGCCCTATGGCCGAGGCGCCTGCGCCTACCAAGCTGGCAAACTCCGCCGCCTGAAGTTGCGCACTGAATGACTCGGCCGGACCTATGCGTACGCCGCCCGACACAAACTTCACTTGGGGTCCAAAGGAAGCCACCATGCTTTCTATCCATCGCGGTCCTACGTTACAGTCGGCATCGGTTGTGAGTATGACCGATCCCCGCGCGCGATGAACACCCGTCGTAATAGCTGCCTTCTTCCCTGAGCGAGCGCTGAGACGCACCACGTTGATGGCGTACGTTGGGTTTCCGCTAAACGCGCGTGCAATGGCGGCGGTGTCATCGTGAGAGTGATCGTCAACCACGACGACTTCAAAGCCTCGTAGCGTTTGGCGTTCCAAGGCAGCGAGGACAGCACCAAGGTTTGCCGCTTCGTTGCGCGCTGCAATGACGACGCTGACGCTGGGTTGACACGCGGGCGGAGGAATGGAATGTGTTCGCAAAGCCTTCTTCCATCCTTGCCTGAGCAGGAGAAGGAAGAGGAAATACAAAGAAGCGACGAATATGAGCGCGAGGACCATCTGTGCGACAATTTCGGAAATTTGCTCGTACTGGCTTAACTTGACCCCGTGAGCCGCGCTGTCAAGGAAAAAGTCATCCTGGGTTTGGACCCCGGCACCAATGTTATGGGCTACGGGATTATTGTCGTGCGTGGGATCGACGTGAAGATTGTTCAGTTTGGCGTGATCCGTCTGGGTAAGTTTCCGAATCACGAGTTAAAGTTAAAGGAGATATTCGACCGGGTGCTGGGGTTGCTGGATGAATACCATCCCGACGAGGTGGCACTTGAGGCGCCCTTTCACGGCAAGAATGTTCAATCGATGTTAAAGTTGGGGCGAGCACAGGGTGTCGCCATGTCGGCGGCGCTGTTCCGGGAAGTGCCCATCAGAGAGTATGCGCCCCGTAAAGTGAAGCAGTCGGTCACGGGCAACGGAAACGCATCCAAGGAACAAGTAGCGAAAATGCTGATGAGTCTCTTCCGCATCAGTGAGGTTCCCAGATTGCTTGACGCGACCGACGCGTTGGCGGTAGCTGTTTGCCACCATTTCCAGAATGGACAGTCGAAATCACGCACCCGAAGCTGGGAGGCCTTTATCCGCGAGAACCGCTCAAGGGTGAAAGGGTTGTAATCCACGCCAATCGTTCCGGTCATCCGATTTGGATCGGTCGCACTGATCCTGTTTAATGTTTATTTGCAAAATTAGTTTTTCTTTACCGCTCGATCGTTGCATGGAGCCCATACACATTGGAATGTTGCTAAACGCCCCTTACCCCGCTGACATGCGGGTAAGGAAAGAAGGCCTTGCGCTTCTGGCGGCAGGCTTCCGAGTGCACTTGCTTTGCCTGCGGCGGCCGAAGGAGCCGGAGCACGAAGTGGTTGAGGATATTGCAGTCACCCGAATATTTGCCGGCACGAATGACGTTGAGCTTGCTTTTTGGGATGTCATCATGTCCATGCAAAGGCCACATCCCCGTTTCCGACGTGCGATAGGTGCCTGGGTAAAGCAGCATAATATCAAAATGCTGCATGTCCATGACCTCCCACTGGCCGGCACCGCATTGCATGCGCGAACGGAATTGAACATTCCGGTTGTATGTGATTTTCACGAGAACTATCCGGAAGCGCTACGCGCCTGGTTTGCATGGAAGAGGAATCCGATTGCGCGACTCAAGAACGCACTGTTTATGAACCCTGCGCGCTGGATAGCCATAGAGCGAAACGCAGTGCGAAAAAGTGACCACGTTATCGCGGTCGTGGAAGAAATGAAAGCCCGCCTTGTTGACGAGTATGGTGTGTCTCCCGAAAAAATCACCGTCGTCAGCAACACAGAGGAGCTGGAGTTTTTGAAGCAGCCTCTTATCCGAGACGTATATGCGCCATTGTCCGGAAAGTTTATCGTAACCTATTCAGGGAACATCGGCCCTCATCGGGGAGTCGATACGGTGATTGAGGCAATGCAGTATCTCCGTGACTATCCAATCGCTTTGGCCGTTGTGGGAAGCGGCCGTAATTCAGTGATGGATAAGCTTAGGCGCCAGACGAAAGATCTCGGTCTTGACCACCAGGTCCATTTCTTTGGTCGACAGCCCTTCGACAAGTTCTTTTCGTTCATGAGTCTCACCGATGTCAATGTGATCCCTCATAAATCGAATCCGCACACGGACAATACTGTCCCTCATAAACTTTTTGAAGCGATGATGGTGGGACGGCCGGTGCTTGTCAGCTCGAGCGCACCACTTAAGAGGATCGTCGAGGAGACGAATTCCGGACTAGTTTTCGAGGCAGGCAATGCAAAGGACTGCAGTGACAAGATACTGAAATTGTTTAGTGACGCCGATTTGCGGCAGCAGCTCGGATCCAACGGTGTCCAGGCCACTGTTCATGGGCCATTAAATTGGGAGACTTCGCAAGAAGATCTGATTGCGTTGTATCACCAACTCCTTGCCGTCCATGCCGAGCGTTGAAGAATTTAATCGGGCGCGACGAATCGCTGAATCTCCCTGGTTCATCAAACGCAATTTCGTTGTGCCAAAAGCATCCACCTTCCAGTATGTGCGGTATCGCGTCCTTAGGCCGCTGCTAAAACTCAATTACAAAATGTTCCGGTGGTGGAAAGGAGAAACGCCCTGGCTTTCCCAGCCATCCATCCTCATGCTCGAAAAGCTGCTGACCCCCAATATGGTCGGATTCGAATATGGCAGTGGGATGAGTACGGTTTTTCTTGCGTCGCGGATCAAACACCTGACAAGCATAGAGCACAACGAGCATTGGTTCCGCATCGTTGCGAAAAAGCTGGGTGAACGTGGGCTGTCTAATGTGGATTACCATTGCATTCCTCCGCAGTCAAGCTCCGCGTCAAACTCGGTAGAAAGCACCGACTTCGCGGAGATACGTGATCCTTGTTTTCAAGTACGGACTGAGTATCGCGATTATTTTTCCTTTGTGACATCTTTTCCCGAAAACCATTTCGATTTTGTCCTCGTTGACGGCAGGGCCCGCGTCGAATGCACTTTTAATGCAATACCAAAGCTGAAAAGCGGCGGTATCCTGGTGTTGGACAGCTCTGACAGGCGACGATATGCGCCGGTTTTTGACGCGCTGGATAGCTGGCCGCGCGTAACTTCAACGACCGGACTCTTCGATACCACGATATGGCTTAAACCTGAACGGTCGTGAAGCAGCTCTTGTACGCGATTGTCTACCAGCCCTCGATCAACCGCTTTCTCAGAAATGTGAATAAGGCGTTAATGCCGATCCTTCCGAAAGGCGTTAGAATTCCACCTTCAGGAATCCTGACGATCCGTCTTAAGGAAGCGCGCTTCAAATTCAAGACCAATCAAACCAATTATACAACCCAGACGGTATTCTGGAAGGGGCCCTATGCGATGGAATACACGGCAATCTTCGAACGGTTGATCCGGCATTGCTCCTGCTTTTGCGATATCGGCGCGCATGCGGGATACTATTCAATAATGGCAGCGGCCGTAAACCCCACAATACACGTCATATCGCTTGAACCTGCTACGGGACCTTACCACTATCTTAACGACAACATAATTATCAATCACTTCGAAGATCGAATTCACGCCTACCAGGTCGCCATAGGTGACACGGATGGGATGGCCGAGTTTCTGGAAGCCACTCATCATAAATATCGGTACCTCAAGCACAATCTACTCGCGATCAGTAATCTGAAAGAACACAAGGAAGGCAGGACAATGAAGAAGGTTGAAGTTCCGATAGCAACGCTTGATAATTTCATTCGCACGAGAAATGAACCGTTTCCCGATATCATCAAGATAGATACTGAAGGTACCGAAAATCTTATCCTCGCAAACGGCAGCGAGGTACTTGGGCATCGGCCCATTGTCATTTGCGAAACACTTTACAATAAGATCGAATCCGAGCTTGAAGATATCATGGGTGCGCGTGGTTATCACTTCTATAACCACGTTAACGGAAAACTCCGGCCGGTAAAGTCAATAAAGCGCCAGCATGACGATGGTGTACGCGATTGCTTTTTTGTGCACCCTACAAAACAATCGCTGATTCAGTCGTTTGTCGAAACCACTACGAGCTGAACACACCCTTGTTAATCATACGCCCAACCGCTTCAATGCACACTTTTCCTTTTTCGTCGGTAACGCTCCCCCCAATGACGAGCGTTCCCTTCGCCGGATCAGCCTCGCGAATGGTAAATGTGGCCTCATAAGGTTCACCTGGATACATCGGGCGCCGGAAGGTCATCTCATGCGAGACGAGGATTGTACCAGGGCCTGGGAACATCGTGCCAAAGACTTTTGAAAATACGCTACCGGAAAGAAACCCCGTGCAGTATTGGTTTTCGGAACGGCGTAGTGGCCGCGTACGCCGGGTCGAGGTGCACAGGGTTCACATCACCGGTGACTTCCGCAAAACGTTCGACGTCCGCCTGGCTGAAAGAAAACTTATGGGTAAATGTTGCACCCGCTTCTGGCCGTATCTTCTGTTGATCCATTCCGCCGTTGGTTGTCATTTCACCAGGCCCTTTGTAAATGCGAACTTCACAAGACCGGCTGTATTCTTGACCGCCATTTTGTCCATGATGGCCGCCCGCTGGTTTTGCACCGTGCTTTCGCTGAGATCCAGGCGGCCCGCGATCTCCTTCATCGTGTACTCCTCGCAAATGAGACGTATGATGTCGAGTTCGCGCTTTGTGAATTGTGGAGCATCGCGGCGTATCCGGTTTACCTGGATCGTAAAGTTACGCAAGGCACGCATGACGAGTTCATTGTGATAGAAATCTTTGTCGACGACCGCATAAATCGCCTTCTCCACTTCCTCCGGCGGCGCACCTTTTGAGAGGTAGGCATGTGCTCCGAGGCTGATCAGTTGTTGGATATACTCCTCTGCATCTTCCATGGTGAGCATCACCACCTTGACATCCGGTTTGTTCTTCTCAATCCATTCACAGACCTCCTCACCTCCCATCACTGGCATGTGCAGGTCGACGAGGGCGACATCCGGGGGCGAGTCCTGTATCATGCGGATCAGCTCCCTCCCGTTAGACGCCTCACGAATTTCGCCTACGCGGCGGAACGATTGGATCAGGCGGATGAGCCCTTTGCGGAAGAGCATATGGTCGTCCGCCAGGTAAACCCTGATTTTGGAAGAACGCTTCATTGGTGTCGGTTCGGGCAGACTATTACACCTCGTCGCTGCTCATAGACACTTCCATCGGAAGACGCAGTCGCGCCATATTGCCTTCGGGAAGCCCTTCGTTTGTGAACTCCGCCCCGATCATTTCGGCACGACTCAGGATGTTGTTGAGGCCAAGTCCGGCCGATTGATACTTTTCAGAAAAACGGTAATTGTAGCCATCGTCCTTGATTTCCACAGTCAGGCCGTCGTCCTGCCAATTCAAGATAACGTGAATGCGCCAGGGAGACGCGTACCGAAGGGAGTTGTTGATTACCTCCTGGATAATGCGGAAAATGTGCAGCTGCTTGTCCTTGCCCAAGGTAAACGGGTTGCCGTTTTCCGTAAACTCCACGCGGGCAACACACGATGAATTGATACGTTTCACCATCTGGGTGACCGCACGACTAAGTCCGAAGTTTTCAAGGAAGGAGGGCGAGGTAATGCGAGAGACGCTCTTGACGTACTCGATGGCGCTGTCCAAAGCATACTTCAACTCCTTGAGCGCATCGTTGGACTCAAATATAAAGAGGCCCTGCTTTTCGATCAGGCCGAGATTCATCTTCATGGTCAGCAGCAACGACCCTAACTCATCGTGCATATCCTGACCGATGTCCCTGCGCTCCTTTTCCTGTGCTTCTATACCGATGCTGACGTTTTCGTTCCGGAGGCGCTGGTTCTCCTGTTCCAACTCGGTGATACGCCTCATGACGCTACGCCGGGAAAGGAATGCCCAGGCAGCCAGACCGACAGCACAAAGGCTCAATATCCCAGTAATCCAAATCATAGCATTTAAGAAGGCCTCAGAGTACAGCAGGACTGCTTGTCAAAATTACTTAATAAATCAACTCAAAATAGCCACCCGATTAATACTTTTGACCTGAAAAAGGTGTTTTTTCATGATCAAAAAAATCATCCCGGATTGTCTGTGTTTTGGCACGCTCTTAACGCTCAGGCGACTGTGTCCGCACAAATCATTAATTTTTTCCTATTCTTGTCCCGATTCACGTCGGGATTCTTCTCTGGCGTGACGCCCTCTACCCGGTAAATCCCGTTTTCTACGGTAACATAACCCATGGGAGTAGCAATCAGGCAAAGTATTCTCACGTCGATCGTTTCCTATGCCGGGGTTGCTATCGGATATCTGAATCTCCTTTATCTCTATCCTCGCTTCCTTAATCCGGAACAGATCGGACTCCTTCGGACGGTCGTAGACGCGGCCCTTCTCCTGGCGCCATTCGCCCAGGGGGGGTTGGGCCAGACGATCCTGCGATTCCTTCCCTATTTTACAGCTGACAAAGACAGGGGGCACGGCTTTATTAATCTCGTATTGCTTCTATCCATCTGCGGATATGGTGCAATCCTCCTCATCTTCATCACATTCCGCGCGCCCCTGCTGGAATTCTTCGCTGACAAGGCTGCGGACATAGCGAACTATACGCTACTGATCCTGGTGCTCACGTTCGTCGTCATGGTGATAACCCTGCTGGAATTCTACTGCCGAGCCTTGATGAAGCTTGCTTTCCCCAGCCTGGTTCGCGAAGTGGGTCTCCGCCTGCTGCAGGCCGTACTTGTCACGCTGTACTTCCTCGAGGTAATCAATTTTGACCAGCTGCTCACCGGCACCGTGGTCATCTACCTGATATCCCTCGCTGCCCTGGTTATCTACCTTGCAGCCGGAGGCCATCTCGGCCCGGGGCTTACATTTCGTTCGTTAACGACCGGGCGCAAAAAAGAAATCTTTTCATACAGCACGTTAAGCCTGCTCACAAGCGGGTCGATGATCATCATAGGGAAAGTCGACAGCCTGATGGTATCCGGACTTGCAGGATATGCTGCTAACGCCATATACACCACAGCGTTTTATATGGCCACAGTAATTGAAATTCCGAAACGCGCCATTTCCCAAACGTCGGCAACGCTTATTGCCCGGGCATTTGCTCTCGATGACATTAAGGAGGTCCGCTCCATTTATCAAAAAAGCGCACTTAACCAGTTCATTATCGGAGCGCTGCTGCTCATCGGCGTCTGGGCCAACCTCGACAATATCTTTACGCTCATGCCGAAGGGCGAAGTGTTCGGTGCCGGCGCGGCCGTCGTGATATGGGTGGGCCTCGCAAAATTGCTTGACATGGCTTTTGGTCCGAACAGCGAGGTCATTGTCATGTCGCGCTTCTACTGGTTCAACATGATCACACTCATCCTGCTCGCGGTGTTCGTCGTGATCTCCAACAACTATCTTATTCCGGAATACGGCATCACGGGGGCCGCCTACGCTACAGGTCTTTCGCTGGCACTGTTCAACATCATAAAATGGATTTTCGTGTGGTTCACCCTGCGGGTGCAACCCTTTACCCCCGCCTTCATCACTGTAACCGTCATCGCCGTGGGCGTGACCCTGCTGAACGCCTGGCTCCCTCCCGCCCCGAATGTTATAGCCGACATGATCTACAGGTCGTCCATAATCGCCGTGGTGTATGGCGGACTCATTCTCGCCACCCGCAGCTCTGCAGAAGTGGAGAAAGTAGTGGTTGGTGTGTGGAGGAGAATGTTTGGGAGCAGGAAGTGAGAGAGGAGAAGTAATCAGTAATCGGACTATTCACTCATTCACTCATTCCCCTTCCCC
>JAJJPK010000221.1:0-9167 GCA_032907565.1 Cyclobacteriaceae bacterium
CGATCCCCGGCAAGACCATGCCCACGGTAACGGTGGTCGAGCGCGACTATCCCAGACTTCGCAACGGCAACGGGTGGGGGACGACAATTTTTGCTGCGGATGTGGACGGAGACGGAGATACTGACTTCCTTGTCGGCAATGCCGGCACCAACCTTCAGTTCAGTGCGTCAGTGGACGAACCGGTGCAATTGTTTGCCGGCGACTTCAACGAGGATGGTACACTCGATCCGATTTTGTGTTACTACATCCAGGGAAAAAGCTATCCGATGGCGAGCCGCGATGAACTCCTCGACCAGATGACCTCGTTGCGGAAGAAGTTTATTACGTATGCCGATTATGCGAATGCTACAATAAAAGACATCGCTCCCGCTGCACTGCTTGAAAAGGCGTACCGGCTGGATGCCTATCGATTGGAGTCCGTGTGGATAGAGAATACTGGGGAGGACTTTAAGATACATGTATTGCCTGACGTGGCTCAATTCTCGTCCATCAACGGTTTTCTCTTTGATGATTTTGACGGTGACGGCACACCTGAAATTCTCGCGGCCGGCAACTTCTATCCCTACAAACCTCAGCTTGGAAGATGCGACGCATCGACAGGGGTGATACTTAAATACGATGGCAAGGGAGGTTTGACAACCGAGGTGAAGTCAAGAGCCTGGCTCACAGGAGATATCCGTGGCATGGCACTCGTTCGCTCTTCGAACGGATCTCGCCAGGTTGTGGTCTCGCGTAACGATGATCGGGCCGGCGTATTTCACGTCAATCCTCGTTCGGTTGAGCAGACCGCCAGGAAGTGATTTCGAGAACTTCCTTGTCCGCTACCGGACAATAGTGTTCACATTTGGTATCCGCGAATTCCCTGAAAACATTGAGCCATAGCTCAAACGCGTGTTCTTACTGCCACTGCTTTCGGTATTTTTTGCCCATTACGTCGTTGTGGTGCAACAATTGCCCGAGCTAGGGTCATAGCCAGAATCTTTATGCTCAGGAACTACCTCATCATGGCGTTCCGGACCTTTTCAAAACAGAAGCTCCACACTACAATCAACATCCTGGGCTTGTCTGTTGGTCTCGCCAGCGCCATACTAATTTTTCTTTACATCCACAGCGAACTCGGTTTCGACGCGGTCTTTCCAAAGCCGGCGCAAACATACCGGTTGGCGCTGCGGATCACCGATGCTCAGGGCAACATCAACTACGATCCCACAATGCCTGGAGGGTGGGGAAAGCGTATGAAGGCCGACCTTGCGGAAGTGACGGAAGACTTCAAGTACTTGTGGATCGGGTATCCTACCAGCGTCCGGGAAAAAGACACCGAGAACATTCTCCTCACGGAAGAATTGTATTGGGTTGAACCCGACATCTACAAGATCATGTACTTTCCGATGATCAAGGGCAATCCGGAAACAGCGTTGCAGGATCCCAACAGCCTGGTTCTGACCGAGACTGCCGCCCGCGAATTGTTCGGTGGAGCAGAACCTATGGGAAAGGAAGTTCTTATAAAACACCCATTCATTACGGGCAATGTGGAAATGCTCGTTACGGTTACGGGCGTTGTAAGCGATTACCCTGAGAATACATCTTTCCGTACGAAGTATTTCCTGAACTATCATGGGCTCAAACCCTATCTCAACTTCGGTCCTAACGGAAGCTTCGAACAGTTTGAGGATAACATGACCGGTGGCCCGTGGGCATTGTACATCCAAACGACGGAGGGGGCTGATGAGGAAAAGGTGAGGCGTTACCTGAGCGACCTCAAGGATGAAGTGATCGCCGAAAACCCTCAGGTGCGTGAACAGTTGGCTGGTGGATCGGTCGATGTAATCCTGCGCAACGTCAGAGACATTCATTTCGATAAGGATGTGCAATGGGTAAATGAAGGCTCGGGGGATATTCTGTACGTTTACATATTCGCCGGTGTCGCGTTGCTCATCATCATAGTGGCCTGCATCAACTATATGAATCTGGCCACGGCGCGATCAGCACGACGGTCGAAGGAGATCGGTCTCAGGAAGTCGTTGGGATCGGTACGTGGACAGCTGATCATGCAGTTCATGATGGAATCGTTCCTCATGGTGTTTGCTGCATTCGTTATGTCACTGGTGCTCGTTGCTGTTTTTCTGCCCGTATTCAATGCGATTGCCGGCAAGGGCATCGTGTTTTCAGACCTGTTACACCCGCAGCTCATTGCGATGATGATCGGGCTGCTGCTTTTCGTCGCGCTGGTGTCCGGTGCATACCCTGCATTTTTCGTATCCGGGTTCAACACGATACTGGTTTTGAAGGGCAGGTTTTCTTTCACAAGGGGATCTCGCACGTTGCGAACTGCGCTTACCGGATTTCAGTTTGCTGTCGCACTCTTCCTGCTGATGCTCACGATAGTAGTCGTACGTCAGATGGATCTCCTGCAGGGATCCCGCCTGAATGCAGGAGGCGATCAGATCATATCGATACGCCACGGCGGATCGGCCGACCTGCGCCGCTATCAAGCCTTCAAGAACGCGGTCATGCAGGACCCGGAATTGCAACAGGTGACGTTGTGCAACCATCTGCCGCGGCTCGACTACTTCGGGCCGTTACAAACGCCTTATAAGTTCCCCGAGATCAACGAGGAGGAGTACAACTGGAACACCTTCAACGTCGACTACGACTTTCCCGCGACGTTCGGATTGGAGCTGGTGGCCGGGCGGTTTTTCGAGTTGGGCAATGTATCGGATTCAACGTCGATTATCTTGAATGAGACTGCAGTCCGTTCGCTGGGAAAAACACCGGACGAGATTGTAGGTACGACGATGTCCGCACCCCACGTTAACGGCTACTTCGACTACAACTATGAGCGCCTTCGCAACGGCAGAGTGATTGGTGTTGTAAAGGACTTCCCGTATAAGTCGGCGTACCAGGCCATCGAGCCACTCGTAATTGATCCCACACCACACAGCATTGACCGCATCCTGTACGTCAAGCTTCCCAAAGGAAAATTCCAGGAAAAGCTTGCCTTCATCGAACAGAAGTGGAAGGAAGTTTACCCTGGCGTGGGCCTTGACTATTGGTTTGTGAGCGACGAGTTCGGACGGATGTACAAGGCGGAAAAGAGGATCGCAGGGCTATCGCGTAACTTTGCGGGGCTGGCCATATTTATAACGTGTATCGGTTTGTTCGGGCTGGCGTCATTCATCTGCGAACAGCGTACGAAAGAGATTGGCATACGAAAGGCCCTTGGCGCAACGAACGGTCAGATACTCGGATTGCTGCTGCTGATGTTCCTTAAGCTTCTCCTTTTTGCAGCCGTGGTTGCCGTGCCGCTGGCATATATTACGTCCGGAAAGCTACTCGAAACCTTCGTGTACCGCGTACCCCTAAACCCGGATACGGGTTTCATCGGTGTGGGTGTAATTGCCTTGCTGACCATTTTCACGGTGGGTTACGAAAGCCTCAAGGCGTCTATGGTGAATCCCGTGAATTCCTTACGGTATGAGTAACGTGGAGACGGCCAATTTGGACGTCGCTATAGGGCCGGAAAAAGGATCAACAAAAGTGTAAAATCCTTTAAATGCATTCTGAGGTGCTTCAGGGAGCGGGCCAGGTGGTATTCAATTGCTTTTTCCGATAGGTTGAGTACATCGGCAATTTCCGAGACAGAGCGGCCTTCCAGCCTGTTAAGCTGAAACACGCGTCTTGTTTTTTTCGGCAGGCTTTCCATGCTCGTATGGATTGCCTCAAGGAGGGTATCGTAAGACACCATTTTTTCTGTTTCGTAGTCCGCCTGAGGGATGAATTGCCGGTAATAGTCCCAGTGCTTTTTCTCGATGATTTTTGATTCAATGTAATTCAGACACTTATTCTTGATGCAGGTGTACAGGTAGGCCGAAAAATTATTAATCGACAAGGATTCCCGTTTGTTCCACAGTGCAATAAACAGCTCCTGAACTATTTCTTCAGTGGCTTCCTGGTCGTTGAGTTTTTGATAGGCTATAGAAAATGCCTTGCCCCAGTAACGATCAAATAACTCCGCAAATGCTTCCTTGTCGCCTTTGCGGATAGAGGCAAACAGAATCTCTTCATCATACTGGCTGTAAATGCCCAAGGCAGTATGGGTTCAGGTTTCATACAATATAAGCAGTTATTCATCTAAAATCAACGTCAGAGCCTCCCACTGACACAAGGCAACTTTTTCTGCTTGCTGGTTTAGGGTAAACCGCGTCGACATCTGTCATGTAGTGTGGATGAACACACAAGAACAATTCCGGGATCTTTTGAAAAGGTACCGTCAGGGGCGTTGCACGCCAGAGGAGCGGGAGTTTGTTGAGAAATGGTATGCACGGATATCTTCTCCACCTTTTTCGTCGGCTGATGTGGAAACGCTGAAGGAGCAGTCCTGGCGGGCCATCGAAAGGCATATTGAATATCAGAAACGCCCCGGCCGGTCGAGGACATTGATCCATTGGAGACTCATCGGTATCGCCGCGACAGTCCTGATTTGCGTGGTAGCCGGTATGTATTGGTGGTCTTCACCGAAGCCTGCTTCTGTAGCCATTGTTAGCCCGGTTCAACAGGAAGCCGAGTCCGTGGTGCTGCTAAGTGATAACACAAGGTCAACACGTCATGTCTTATCGGACGGAAGCAGGGTCAGGCTTCTGCCGGGAAGCCGTCTTACGCTGATGAATTCGTTCGGTGAGTCGAAGCGAGAGGTGTTCCTCGATGGGGAGGCATTTTTCGATATTGCCCGGGATGTAGATCGGCCGTTTCTGGTGTACACGAAAGGGCTTACGGCCGAAGTGCTGGGGACGAGCTTCTTGATTAGCGCTTACAGTGAACAGGAGGAGATTGTTGTCGCAGTGAAGACCGGGAAAGTTTCGGTATACACGAATCCAAAGGATAGCGACACGTCAAGCGGTCCTAAACATCATGTGATCCTTTCTCCCAATCAAAAAGTAACCTACAATCCAACTGAGCATATCGCCCTGAAGCAATTTGTGGACGAGCCGCAGGTGATCCTTCCGGAGCCAACGTTGAAGGACAGTTACACAAATGCACCTGTCATCGAAATCCTCGAGTCGCTGAAGGAGAACTACGGGATCGACATCCGTTATGATCCTAAGGTATTGTCCAACTGCACACTTACGTCAGATATGTCTGAAGAAGGTTTTTACGAACAAGTCAAAATCATTTGTAACGCGCTGGGAGCCCAATATGAAATCACTGAAGATGCTGTAGTAATCGAGGCATCGGCTTGCAGCCCGATGTGATCACTCACTCAAACAAGAATGCCTATGGAATAAGAAGCTTACAAAACAAAATTGGCCGGCGATGCTGCGAACATCAACCGGCCTGATGTCATGCGTCAGACGCATACACCAGTTTTTGCCAAAGTTCATTTAACAAAAACACACTAATTTATGAATAAACTTAGACGATGGCTATTTATAATGAAAATAACCGTACTTCAAATCCTGATTTCCGCCTTTTCGGCTGCCATGGTCTTTGCGGTGGATGGAAAGGGACAGGCTATCCTGGAACGAAAGATCAGCATTGATGTAGAAGGCGTGGATTTTCAGAGCGCGCTTATTCTCATCAGTAAGCAGGCAAAGGTGAAATTTGCATACAGCCCCGAGCTTGTCAGGAACAAGGGAGAGGTGACGTTGTATGCAGAGGATGAGTCACTCGCCGATGTGCTAACCGACCTGTTGGGTCCCGATATCTCATACAAGGTGATAGGAAGGCAGATCGTTCTCACGCCTCATGTTTATGTGTCGGCACCAGTAGAGGAAATGGAGCAAAACACTCCGAGAAAAATGATCGGGGTTTCGGGAAGGGTGACGGACGAATCGGGCAATCCGCTTCCGGGAGTCAACATCCTGATTAAGGGAACAACACTGGGAACGACCACAGACTTCAATGGTACATACGCACTTGAAGTAGAGGATCCCGAAGCGATCCTGGTTTTTTCATTTATCGGGTACGTCACCCAGGAAGTCAGCGTAAGCAATCGGTCTACCATCAACATTGTATTGCTCGAAGATTTTCACTCGCTGAATGAAGTTATTGTCGTTGGCTATGGTACACAAAAGAAGGAAAATCTTACCGGCGCCGTTGACCAGGTAGGAAGCGAGACCTTTGAGAACAGACCGCTTCCCAACCTTACGCAAGGCCTCCAGGGTGTATTGCCTAACGTCAACATCCGGATGCTGGATGGGAAACCGAATGCGTCGCCGTCAATTAACATACGCGGTACTACATCCATCGGCTCGGGCGGAAGTGCGCTCATACTTATCGATGGCGTGGAAGGCGACCCGACCATGCTTAACCCGAACGACATTGAATCTATTTCCGTACTGAAGGATGCGGCCTCCGCTGCCATCTATGGTGCACGGGGAGCTTTTGGCGTGGTGCTGATCACGACAAAGAAACCGGAAAGAAACGCGTTCTCGGTTACGTACGATGGTAACTTTGGATTGAAGCAACCCACCGTTTTGCCCAACTATCTCACGGACGGCTATCGGTGGGCGACGCTGTTCAATGAGTCGTTCTTTGCCTGGGAGAATACGTATCCGCAGAATGTAAACAAGACCCTAACCTTTTCGCAGGAATACCTCGAGGAGTTGAAGCGACGTTCTGAGAATCCGAGTCTGCCTAAGACGGAAGTGGGCCCGGATGGCAGACTGGTACGATCTGTTGTATAAGGATCATCAGCAGACAAGCCAGCACAATATTTCTGTATCGCGAAGCACGGATAAGTCCGACTTTATGATTTCCGGTCGGGTTTATAACCAGGAGGGCTTGTTCAGATATAACTCCGACGACTTTAAGGCTTACAATCTCCGTGCGCGAGGCTCGCTCGAGCTCTATCGATGGCTTCGGGTTTCCAACAGTTTTGAGTATTCGAGCAGCGATTATCACAATCCGCTCAACGTCGGGGAGGGAAGTGGAATTTGGAGAAACATAGCGGACGAAGGGCACGTGCTGGCTCCGATGCTCAATCCCGACGGTACACTGACGCACTCGGCAGCGTATACGGTGGGGGACTTCTATCTCGGCAAGAACGGCATCGATACGCGGAGAAACATTATCCGCAACACTACCGGGTTTGAAGCCAGAGTCCTGGATGATAAAGTCAGGGTATTCGGAAACTTCACGTTCCAGAGCATTTTCAACAACGAATTTACGCGGCGTGTTCAGGTACCCTACAGTAAAGCGCCGGGTGTAATCGAATACGTCGGCACGCAGTACAACGACATCAGAAACGTTGACGCTCGGACGAACTACAATGCCACGAACGTATATGGCGAGTATGAAAACACCTTCTCGAATGTTCACTACTTCAAGGCAATGGCCGGTGTCAACTATGAGCAGTCGGTATACGAACGCAACCTGGTTCAGCGCAACGGATTGATCTTTGAAGATGCCGAAGACATCAACCTGGCATTGGGACAGTCCATTTTAACAGAAGGAGGGTATGAGAAATGGCGCATACTCGGCGGCTTTGCGCGGATAAATTATATCTTCAAAGATCGCTACCTTCTCGAGTTCAACGGCCGGTATGATGGGTCATCCAAATTTCCGACCGATGAACAGTACGCGTTCTTCCCTTCAATCTCGGCAGGGTGGAGGGTATCAGAAGAATCGTTCTGGCCGATATCCCCTAAAGTCATATCCAATTTTAAGATCAGGGCATCGTACGGATCTTTGGGTAACGGTAATATTGAGTCTTACTTGTTTCAGGAAACCTTCGGCATTAGCCAAAGTGGAAGAATCCTGAACGGGATCCGTCCGCAGAAAACAAGCAGGCCAAGCGTACTGCCGCAAGGCCTTACCTGGGAAACCGCTACAACGCGGAATTTTGGGGTCGACTTTGAAATGGTAGGAGGCAAGCTCCAGCTCACTGCCGATGCCTATGTTCGTAAGACCACCGACATGTATACTATTGGTCGGACGCTGCCAGCAACGTTTGGAGCAACGTCGCCCAAAGGAAACTACGCGGACCTTGAAACAAAGGGATGGGAAGTTGTCGTGGGCTGGCGCGACCAGTTCACGGTCGGGTCCAAGGCCTTTACATACAGGGTTGGGTTGAATATGGCGGACAATCAGTCCAAGATCCTTAAATACAACAACCCTGACAAGTTCCTTAGCGACTACTATGAAGGCCAAAAGGTAGGAGAGATCTGGGGTTACGTTACGGAAGGATTTTTCTCTTCGCTGGATGAGATTGCCAATCATGCCGATCAAAGCGAGTTCCTGTCCACCGCCAGAGGAGAATACCTGCCGGGCGACATTAAATTCAGGGATATCAATGGCGACGGCGTAATTAATCCGGGTGATAACACCCTTTCGAATCCTGGTGACCGTATCATTATCGGCAACAGGTCGCCGCGCTATACGTTCGGCATAAACTTGTCGGCGGACTGGAATGGATTCTTTCTTAGCGCCTTCTTCCAGGGCGTTGGCCAGCAGGATTGGTATCCCCGCTATGAATCGAATGTTTTCTGGGGACAATACAACCGACCATACGGAGATGTGCCCATGTGGCACCTGAAAGAGGGGATCATCTGGACGCCGGAGAATCCGAATTCCTTCTTCCCGAGATATGTATCGCGGCTGGCAAACCGCGACGGAGGGATACTTCGTGAACAGCAAACCAAATACGTGATGAATGCGGCGTATGTCCGTCTCAAGAATTTGCAGATCGGATACACCTTCTCTCCCGAGTTGCTGGAGAATCTGAGGATTATCCGCGGGGCTCGTGTTTATATCTCTGCTGAGAACATCTGGACATGGTCGCCACTTTACCGGACTATGGACAACGTAGATGTGGAAAACGCCACGGCGCCATCTGATCAGCTGTTTACGTCGTCCAATGCCGGCGATGGATATAACTACCCGATGCTAAAAGGGTTTACGTTTGGTATATCGGCAACCTTTTAATGCGACAACCATGAAATTCGATCATATAAACATCAATTTTCGCGTTTTCCTCGTCGCATTCCTGATGACGGCATGCGATCTTGAAGAACTTCCGATCGATACTGCAGATAGAGTAGCAGTGTTCGGATCGGAAAGTGGGCTGGAATTGTACGCAACGTCGTTTTACGACTGGATGCCCACAGCAAATAACATCCACCAGGCTGATGCTATATCTGACTACTCCGCACGGAGGAATGTCCCGGATT